>CAXUBM010000082.1:0-1611 GCA_964249235.1 uncultured Acetobacteraceae bacterium
GTTCCGGACGGTGGACGGCGTTCGAGACTGGGTGACGCGCGACTGAGCGGCCTCCGGCAGCAGCATCGTGTCGACACCGCGGGCGCGCGACGAACGGGCGCCCGCCCGATCGGTCACGTCCGGTTCGGCGCTGGCGACGCCGGGGAGGTGAAGAGCGGGCAGGCGCCCGGAAGTCTGAAGACTATTTCTTCTTGGCGGGGGCCTTCTTGGCCTTCGCGGTGTCGGCCGCCGGCGCGGTCTTGGCGGCTTTCTTGGTGTCCTTGGCGGCCTCGGCGGCCGGCTTCTTGGCTGGCATGATGTTGTTCCTCGTCGGCCACAATCGGGGTCGTGGCGTGCAAGACCCGCCGCACGAGGCCGGAGCAGGAATGACCGTTACCCGATTCGAGCGACAGCGGAATCCATAGCCTCCGTCGTCACGTATCCGCAACAGGTTTTGTTCCGCGGCGAGCCGGGAAAGAAACCGCGGGCGGGACCGCGCGGACCGCGCCCGAGCCGGCGCGGGGCGGCCGCCACGGGGCCCGCGGGGCCCGCCCCCGAGGGGGCGGGGGCCGGACGCCTCGGCGACCGGTCGCCTACTGGATGATGCCATTCACGAGGTGGGGGAAAAAGCCGTAGTTGGCGGCGCCGCCGCCGCCATAGGCGATGTTGAGAACCTGCTGGGGCGTGCGGGGAAAGACGAGGCCATCGGCGTCGTTGGAGACGAAGTTGAAGCTGTCGCCGGGGATCGAGGTCCCGACATCGTCGGCGGCGTCGGAGAGCATGGCGCGAAGCGCCGAGATCTTGTCGGTGATCGTGCCCTGGCCGAGTGTGGACAGCGTGAGACGGACGGCACTGGCCTGGGCGGCCTCGGTGCCCAGCAGACCGGCGGCCGAGGTGACGTTGGCGGGAACGGTCAGCATGGACGCGGACCCGGCCAGCGCCGTGACGCAGACGTCCTCGATGATGTAGGCGGCGAACAGAAGCGAGATCTCGTCGTGGAAGGGGTCGAAGGTCTGGCCGGCCGGGATGGCGCCGGCATTCGCGGCGAGCGTGGTCCACACGACGGGCGACAGGTCGATCGTGGGTTCGGCGATGGCGTCGGTGCCGAGCTGCCTGCGCAGGTAGCGGACATGGCCGAGCTCATCGGCGGCGAACTTGTTGATCAAGGCGCCGATGATGGGCGTCAGGAAGCGGACCGGGCCGCCGGCGGTCACCGTGCCCCGCTTGCCGGTGCCGGAGGTGTCGCTGGCCGACAAACCCTGGCCGGTGAGCGCATGCAGGTAGAGTTCCGCGCCGAGATACTCCAGGTTGAGGGCGAAGTGAAAATGTCCTGGTCGGACAAGGTGGCGGCGCGGGCCGGACGCGCCGGGATCGTGGTGGCGGCGGTGCCGGCGATGAAGGCGGCGCCGAGGCCGCCCGCACCGACGCCGGTGAAGGAGGCGGCGGCGATCGAGCTTATGGTTCGCGGTGGGCTGTTCCGTCATGGTCGTTCTCGCTCTGTGATGTCGCCCCGGGGACGGCGACGGGCAGATGAGGGCGTGAGACGACGCGGTAAGTCGGTCGGTGGTGACTTCGGCGTGAACCGACATGCCGATCAACGGACTGTCACCGAGGGCCCGCAGGATCCGGATT
>CAXUBM010000082.1:1621-7552 GCA_964249235.1 uncultured Acetobacteraceae bacterium
CATCGCGAACGGCTTGGTCAGCACGTGCATGCCGGGCTCGAGATGCCGGTCGCGAACCGCGACGCTCTCGGCGTAGCCGGTGACGAAGAGGATCTTCAGGCCGGGGCGTTGCAGGCGGGCGGCGTCGGCGAGCTGGCGGCCGTTCATACCGCCGGGCAGGCCGATGTCGGTGATCAGCAGATCGATGCGCATGCCCGACTCGACCAGGGCGAGGCCGGCGGGACCGTCGCCGGCCTCGACATGCTCCAGGCCGAGTTCGTCGAGAACCTCGCCGATGAGCATGCGGACGGCGGGCTCGTCGTCGACGACGACGACCATCTCGCCGCGGCGGACGCCCGGAGCGGGCGTGGAGACGGGGGGAGAGCCGTCGAGCGGCGGCTGAGCGTGGTGGCGGGGGAGGAGAAGGGAAACCTCGGTGCCGCTGCCCGGGGCGGAGGCGATGCGGACCTTGCCGCCGGACTGGTGGACGAAGCCGTAGATCATCGACAGGCCCAGACCGGTGCCCTGGCCGATCGGCTTGGTGGTGAAGAAGGGCTCGAAGACGCGGGCGAGCACGTCACTGGTCATGCCGGTGCCGGTATCGGCGACGCGGAGCAGGAGGTAGTCGCCGGGAGCGAGCTCGTGCTCGCGCGCGTCGCGGTCGGCGAGGACGCGGTTGGCGGTGCCGATGACGATGCGGCCGCCATCGGGCATGGCGTCGCGGGCGTTGATGCAGAGGTTGAGCAGCGCGCTTTCGAGCTGATTGGGATCGATCAGGGTGGTCCAGAGATCGGGTTGGCCGCTCCGCTCGACGGTGATCGCGGGCCCGACGGTGCGGCGGATCAGCTCCTCCATGCCGGCGATGAGGCGGTTGACGTCGGTGGGACGGGGGTCGAGCGTCTGGCGGCGCGAGAAGGCGAGCAGGCGGTGGGTCAGCGAGGCGGCGCGTTCGGCGGCGCGCTGGGCGGGAACGAGGTAGCGGTCGAGATTGTCGGTGCGCCCCTGACGGGCCCGGGTTTCGAGAAGTTCGAGGCTGCCGGTGATCACGGTCAGCAGGTTGTTGAAGTCGTGGGCGATGCCGCCGGTGAGCTGGCCGACGGCCTCCATCTTCTGCGACTGGCGCAGGAGGTCCTCGGCGTTTCGCAGGGCCTCGGCCTGCACCTTCTCGGCGGTGACGTCGCGGCCGTAGGCGTAGATGAGGTCGCCCTCGACGGAGGTGTTCCAGGAGATCCAGCGCGGGGTGCCGTCGCGGTGGCGATGACGGTTCTCGAAGCCGGTGAGGTCTCGGCTGGCGGCGGCGCTGGCCAGGGCGTCGAGCGTGATCTGGAGATCGTCGGGCCAGATGATGTCGCGGAAGGAGCGGCCGACGAGGGTGTCGGGATCGTGCCCGAGGGTGGCGAACCAAGCCGGGTTGAGGGCGCGGAAGATGCCCTCGGCGTCGACCACGGCGAGAAGGTCGCGAGAGTTGCGCCAGACGCGGTCGAGCTCGGCGGTGCGGGTGGCGACGCGCTGCTCGAGGTCGGCGTTGAGGCGGGCGAGTGCCTCGGCGGTGACCTGCAGGCGCCGCTCGGCGAGAGTCTTGCCGGTGGTCTCGACGACGATGGCGATCACGCCTTGGGGACGGCCGGTCTCGTCGAGGATGGGCGAGTAGTCGAGATTCATCCAGACCTGTTCGGGCTCGCCGGAGCGGTAGAGGGTGAGCTCCTGGTCCTGGTAGACGAGGGTGCGGCCGGCGAGCACGGTGTTCATGACGTGGTCGTTGAACTCGGCGACCTCGGGCCAACCCTCGCGGACTTTGGAGCCGAGGAGTCGAGGGTGGCGGCCGCCCGCGAAGGCGGAATAGGCGTCGTTGTAGATCATGACGCCGTCCTCGCCCCAGAGGGTGGCGATCGGGACCGGAGACTGCAGGATCAGCCCGACGGTGGTCTTGATGCTCTGCGGCCAGGCGGTGATCGGGCCGAGCCGGGTCGCGGCCCAGTCGTGGGCGGCGATCAGGCGCGCAATCTCGCCGCCGGTCAGGAAGGTGTCGGGCATGGGTCGTTCCGGTTCCGGCGTGGACGTCCTGGCAATGATTTTCGACCGGGGCGAGGGCGGGGGCAAGATGGGGACTGGCCCCGACCCGCGTTCTTGGGCTGGTCTCACGAAGGGGTGAGCGCCCGGGGGGGGGATGGCCGCGACCGAGGGCGGATCCAGGGGCGGCGCCCCTGCCCTTCGCCTCGGCTCAGCGGGCGGCGAGCCGGAGGCGTTCGGCGGCGCGGGCGCGGCCGATCAGCGGCAGCAGGGCGCGGAGTTCGGGGCCGTGGTCGTCGCCGGTCAGCGCCTGGCGCAGAGGCAGGAACAGGGACTTGCCGGTGCGGCCGGTGGCCTGCTTGAGTGTTCTAGTCCATTCGGTCCAGACGTTGTCGCCCCAGGGTTCCTCAGGGAGAGCGTCGAGAGCCCTGGTGAGGAAGTCGTGGTCCTCGGGGGGAAGCACGGGCGTCGTGAAGTCGCCGCCGACGACCTGGTTCCAATGGCGTGCCTCGGTCAGCAGGTCGAGGTTGGGGCGGACGGCGAGCCAGAAGGACTCGGTGGCACCTTCGGGGAGACGGTCCTTGACGGCATCGTAAGCGGTTCGGGCGATGATCTTCCTGTTCAGAGCGAGAAGCTGGGTGGTGTCGAAGCGGGGCTGGGCGTGGCTGACATGGGCGAGGTCGTGGGTTTGGGCGAGCTCGTCGATCGTGTGGGGTTCGGGGTTGTCGGAGGTGCCGAGGCGGGCGAGGTAGGAGGCGAGTGCCGCGGGTTCGACGCCGTGGTTGCGGAGCTGGCGCAGCGTGGTGTGGCCGCCGGCGCGTTTGCTGAGCTTGCCGCCCTGCTCGTCGAGCAGGAGGGGCAGGTGGGCAAATCGGAACCGGTCGGGTTTGGCGCCGAGGGCGGCGGCGAGGTCGAGCTGCACGCCGGTGTTGGTGACGTGGTCCTCGCCGCGGAAGATGTGCGTGATGCCGGTCTCGAGGTCGTCGACGACGGAGGCGAAGGTGTAGAGGACGGTGCCGTCGGCGCGGATCAGGACGGGGTCGGAGATGGCGGCGAGCTTGACCTCGCGCGGGCCGCCGACCAGGTCGTGCCAGCGGACGGGGGCGTCGGAGAGGCGGAAGCGCCAATAGGGGGTCTTGCCATTGGCTTCGGCGGCAGCGCGCTGTTCGGCGGTCATGCGCAGCGCGGCGCGGTCGTAGAGAGGGGGTTTGCGGGCGCGGATGCGGGCTTCGCGCTTGCTCTTGAGCTCGTCCTCGTTCTCGAAGCAGGGATAGAGGCGGCCGGCGGATCTGAGGCGTTCGGCGGCGGCCCGGTAGCGGTCGAGATGGTCGGTCTGGCGGAACGATTCCTGCCATTCGAGGCCGAGCCAGGCGAGATCGGTCTCGATGGCGGGTTCGTATTCCTCGGCCTTGGTGCGGGCGAAGTCGGTGTCGTCGAAACGCAGCTGGAAGACGCCGCCGTGGCGGCGCGCGTGGAGGTAGTTCGCCAGCGCCTGGCGGGCGTTGCCGACATGGAGATAGCCGGTCGGGCTGGGGGCGAAGCGGAGCTTCATGCGTCGTCTTCGGGGCTGTCGCCGCGACGGGGGTCGAGGGCGCGCCAATCGCGTTCGATGTCGCCGGCCTGGTGCTCGGCGAACTGGTCGAGCTCGGTGGCGCTGCGCCAGGTCTGCTCGCCGGCGTCGACGGCGTGGGCGTCCTCGCCGTAGCTGAACCAGGCGTCGAGGACCTCGCGGCCGGTCATGCCGGGCTGGCGGCAGTTCTCGACGCTGTCGCGGACATAGGCGCGGGCGAAGGCGTTGGCGTGCATCACGGTGGGGAAGCCGCGCACCTCCTCGACGACGTGCTCGTCGCCGGCATTGGCGCCGGAAAGGTCGAGGATGCGGACGCGCCAGCCGCCCGCGGGAGCGAAGAGGTCGGGGATTTCGGTCTCGCTCATCTCGTTTCCTCCGGAGCCCAGGGGCTCTGCCCTGGTCAGGCGGGTCCGGGGGCGCTGCCCCCGGCGGGGTCCGGGGCGGAGCCCCGCTCTCGAGGCCTGCCGCCGGCTTCGCCGCGGCGCCTGAGGAGGAACTCGCGGCCGAGCTTGACGCGGGGTTCGGCGCCGTAGGCGACGATGTCGGCGGTGGCGTAGGTCTCGGACCAGATGTCGGGGATGAAGCTGCCGGTGCCGACCAGGTCGATGGGGGCGGAGGCGTCGAACATGACGCGGCACTTGGCGGTGTTGAAGCCGGACGAGACGGCGATGGTGACCCGCGGGAAGCCGGCGTCGTCGAGCTGGTCGCGGAGGTGCCAGATGGCGGCGGCGGAGACGCCGGTGCCGACCAGGTGGCGGAGCTCGTCCTGGCTGCGGTAGCGGCGGATGGCGCCGGGGGCGTGGCGCTCGAGCACGCCGTAGCTGGAGGCGGGGTCGAGGCCCTCGAGGAAGCGCGCGCCGTGGGTGTCGAGGCGGACGCCGACCCCTCCCGCGGCGGCGAGGTCGGGGAAGCGGCGGCAGACGGCGAGCGTGTCGGAGACCTCGCGGCCGAAATAGTCGGGGAGGACGACCAGACGCTGGTCGGGGAAGGTGTCGTGGAACATCTCGGCGGCGCGCAGCGTGGAGCCGGCATAGCCGATCAGGGCGTGAGGCATGGTGCCGAAGCCGGCGTCGGCGCCGAAGAAATGGGCGGTGGCGTTGCTGGCGTTGCCGATGAAGCCTTTCGCACCCTCCCTCTGGGCGGCGCGCGAGCCGACGGAGGCGGCGTAGGCCATCTGGATCTGCATTTCCTCGCCGGCGCAGTGGCGGGCGTCCATGGCCAGGAAGGGGACGTCGGGCAGGGCGACGCACATCTGAAAGGCGTTGTGGGCGGCCACCGACGCGGGGCCGACCTTCTGCAGCAGGATGGTTTCGAGGTCGGCGAGATGGGCGAAGGAGCCGGTGACGTAGACGAGCGGCTCGCCGGCGCCGACCCAGTCGCCCTCCTCGTGGGTCTGCTCGACGTCGAAGCGGACATCGCGGTGGGCGGCGACCTCGTCGAGCCAGTCGAGCATCAGGCGGCAGGCCGCGATCACGGGCCGTCGCAGGAAGATGGCGTAGGTGACCTCGACGTCGCCGACGCGCTGGACGATGGCGCGCGTGCGGTTGAAATAGACGTCGGTGCGGGCGCGGATGTCGGCGTCGAGGTCGGGCTCCGGGTCGTGCGTCATTCGGCGGCGGTCCGCGCGAGCGGGAGCGGGAGATGCGACGCGGTGCGGCGGCTCTTGAGCTCCTCGGCGATCAGGAAGGCCATCTCGAGGGATTGCTCGGCGTTCAGGCGCGGGTCGCAGAAGGTTTCGTAGCGGGCGGACAGGTCGGCCTCGGTGAGGCGGTGGGCGCCGCCGACGCATTCGGTGACGTCCTGGCCGGTCATTTCGATGTGGACGCCGCCGGGGGCGACGTTCTCGGCCGCGAGCACGTCGAAGAAGGAGCGGAGCTCGGCCAGGATGGCGTCGAAGGAGCGGGTCTTGACGCCGTGCGTGGTGGAGACGGTGTTGCCGTGCATCGGATCGCAGAGCCAGACGGGTTTGCGGCCGGCGTCGCCGACGGCGCGGACCAGGGGCGGGAGGCTGGTCGTCACCTTGTCCGCACCCATGCGGCTGATCAACGTGATGCGGCCGGGCGTGCGGTCGGGGTCGAGGAGGTCGAGCAGGCGCAGGACGTCGTCGGCCGAGGAGGTGGGGCCGAGCTTGATGCCGAGCGGGTTGTTGATGCCGCGGCAGAAGGCGACGTGGGCGCCGTCGGGCTGGCGGGTGCGCTCGCCGATCCAGAGGAAGTGGGCGGAGCAGCCGTACCAGTCGCCGGTGGTGGAGTCGACGCGGGTGAGCGCCTGCTCGTAGGGGAGCAGGAGGGCTTCGTGGCTGGTGTAGAACTCGGTTTGGTGGATGTGCGGGGCGTGGCCCATGCCGCCGGCTTCCAGGAAGGCGCGGGTCT
>CAXUBM010000083.1:0-3462 GCA_964249235.1 uncultured Acetobacteraceae bacterium
ATCATCGGCCTCGTCGTCTTGGGCGCGCTTGGCATCGAGGCCTGGATCATTTAGCCCTCTTGGGAGGTGTTCGGGCATTGAACCCTGTTCGGCGTCACGGCTGCCATCGCCACCTGCCTCACGCCGTTCGGAGTCAACACACTATTGTTTCCGTTCCAGCTGACGCACCTGGCGTTTCTGTCGCGTATCCAAGAATGGCAGCTCACCAGCTTCGCTCACTTCTCGGCCGACGAAGGCCTGCTCCTGGCGTTGCTCGCGCTGCTAATGCTGGGCCGTGTTCGCGTCCCGCCGCTGCGGATGCTGGTGCTGCTGTTGCTCGTTCCTATGGGCTTGGCGCATGCACGGCACGTCGCGCTGTGGGGCTTCATCATTCCGCTGCTGCTGGCGCCGGAGATCGGCGCGGGCTTCCCTGAGCTTCTGTTGGACGAGGAGAATCGGGGATGGGCAGCGGCGGCGCTGGCAGTTGCCGTGCTGGGCTCCGCCCTGCGTTTGGTGTCACCGGTTCGCATTACCGATCGGCGAGACATGCCTGTTTCGGCACTCGCCGATGTGCCGTCAGAATTGCGCAGTCAGCCGGTGCTGAACGGCTACGAGCTAGGCGGCTACCTTGAACTAAAAGGGATCCGGGTGTGGATTGATGGTCGGGCTGAGCTATTCGGCGACGCTTTCCTTGATCAGTACGCAGCCATGGCGGATGGCAGCCTGTCTGCGCTGAAGGACCAGATTGCTCGCTGACAGCCGCGCTGGGCGACATTCACAACCGGCAGCGCGCCGCAGAGGGAGATGGCTGAACTTCCTGACTGGCGCAAAATGCACGGCGATCCCGTGGCGACAGTATACGCCCGCAGATGACAGCACAGCGGCCGGGCCGGTAGGGTGCATCGACGCGCTTCGCCCGGCTCCTCGCCCAACCAAGTCGACCAAGCGTCCGGCCCCAGGATGATCGGCACTGCTTACCGGTCGGGGTCGTGTCCCATTCGTAGAAGGCGTCCATGGGCACTAGGCAGCGCCTAGCTGCGAAGGCGCTGCGGAACATGCCCGAGCTCGCGATCTTCTCGGCGCGGGCGTTGATCGGCTTCCTGCCGCCCTTCGCGTCTTTCCTGAAGGAAGGCATCAAGCCCCAGGACAGCGCGTCGAGGCGTCGCTCGCCGGTCTCGGCATGCCGGCGGACGACAAGAGCAGCATGGGTCGGCGCGACGTTCCAGCTTGGGGCATGGTTCGGGATGGACCCGAGCGTCCGGAAGATCTCGCGGATGCGCTCGGGCGGGAGCGTCGAGGCGAAGCTCGCAATCGACGCCGCGGTTCGAGAGTGGCTGGAGCCCAAGGACGCGGGCGACGCTGGCGTGGAGCGGCTGCTAGCGTGGAGGTGAGCACGCTGACACTCATCCCTTGGTGCATCTCTGCTCATCCCAGTCACGCAGTGCGGAATTTGCCGCGGCCATCTCCCCCTCGACGTCCGACCGAAACGCCGGAGGAGCGAGCTGACGTTCTAACTCTGGTCACCGACGATCGGGAGCTGCGCCAAGCAGTCGTCGAAATGCCTCAGGGCATCACGGGCCCTGTACCACGCTTTCCAGGCAGCCGGGTGATGGGCGCGAGCTTTCGCACGTAGCTCGGCAGCCGACATACCCAATTCTGAGTTCCACACAGCGTAGCTCCTCCGATAATGTTCGAAAGGTTGTCAGGTCCGCTGGCAAGCGTCCGTGATCTCGATCACAGATCCCGCCATCTCCTGATCAGGAAGAGGCCGAGTAGCGCTCGCTGCAATAAGATTCCGCGCACGCTGTTCGGCACTTCTGAACGTCGCTCGCGGCAGACTGTCGACGAGCGCACGTAGCCCTTGCGCCTCAATTAGTGTCGAGCGCCCCAGCTTGCGGGCCTGGATCTCGTTCGATCCGAGACGGCGGTAGATCTCCGATCGGCTCAGGCCTGAGAGGCGGACAGCGTCGCGCACGCTCAGCAGGAGCGGTTCCGTGTGGGTTTGCATGGTTTGGTTCTCGTCTAAGCGCTCGACAATCTCGAGCCGATACAGCCATGCAATCAGACGGATCGACAAAATGGCAGGAAATTATTTGCAGGTTCGTCGGCAGGTAGTGCTTGTGCCTTGCATCGGTCCTTGTTCTCGGGATCACGCGCAGCGGACCGGCAAACTCGATAATGTGTTACTCAGGTAGGGATAATGTGTTTCCCGAGCACGCCATCACGGCTCCGATAATGTCATACCCAAGTCGGGTAAATGTGATTCCAAACTAGGGAGTAACGGGGGGACGAGATTTCCGCTGGAAATCGTTGACGGCGGAGCACCGGTTCGACGCCGGCCTTTCGAGCGGTCGATATCAATTGGCGGACATGTTCCTGTGCTCGGGCGTGCTACCAGGCCGGGCCGATCGGTCAACCGTCCTCATTATACCCTCGCCGCCGTTCGGCTCGGCCGCGATCTTGGCGTCGCACCAGGCTTCCTGTTCAGCCTCCGTCAGCTTGGCAGGAGGAACCCACACGCGGCACTGAGGAGCGGACGGAAGCCGGATCTCCTCGAGCTCGGCCTCGTCTGATGCGGTGGTGATGACCGGGCAGGGCCGCCCCGTCGCGATCATGCTGGCGACGTCGACGAGGTAGGACTTCCCCGACCCCGGCGCATGGGCATTGTAGACGTGCAGCGGCGCCACGGGCATCGCACCGCCGACCACGGGCGTGATGCAGCCGGATAGAGCCACCGCCTTTGCGACCTCGAGCTCCGTGCCGTCGCCCAGTTGCGTCCGGACGAAGGGGAACTCGGCAAGCAGACCTTCCAGCGCCGACAGGGCGGCTTCCGCTGCGGCCCTGGTAGGCCGATGCACGGCAGGATGGAGTCGCATGGCCGGATCGGCGACGTCATAGAGGCGGATCGCCGTGTCGTAGCCCGGCTCGGTTAGCAGCGATCCGTCCTGGCAAAGCGTCGGCGTCGTGATGATCCCGGCGACCACCGGAGAGCGCCATCGGCCGTTGCGGGCGAGCAGCACCTGCGCGACCTGCGTGGGCGGGTTGATCCGGATCCAGTCCTCGTTCCGTCCGTCGAACCGCTCCCACTCGGCAGTGGCGCACATGTGGTCGACAAGGGAGTGCACGCAAAGCTCGCCGAGGCCGGCTGCCAGCGTCATCCGACCACGCGAGGCCGGAACCTCTCGCGTCACTGGCTGCGCAAGCGTCTCGCCGCGCTGGTAGATCGGGAGCTTGGCCTCAAGCAGTGCGTCCTCGGCTTCCGTCGTGGTGTTGTGCAGCTCACCAGCGACGACCCGGATCAGCCGGCCTTTCGGCTCGGCCTTTTCCCAGATGCGTCGGAACTCGCGCTGGCTGTTCGGCTCGCCTTTCTCGCATGCTCAGTCCGCGGTCTCGGGATCGGCCTGCAGCCCGGCGACCATCTCCTCGAACGTCGCCCCACCTCGCCGCAGATCACGCCCTTTCCGGAAGGCCCGGGCGCTGCGC
>CAXUBM010000083.1:3562-7168 GCA_964249235.1 uncultured Acetobacteraceae bacterium
TTCGTATCAGGCGGCTTTCTGGCGAAAGGTCGCGGGCGGCCGGCTCTCGAGGTGGGCCCGCAGGCTAACCATCAGGACGAGCGTTGTGCGCCCGGACTTCACCGCCTGGATCTGGCCTGCGGCCATTCGGCGCTAGAGCTCGGAACGGCTGATGCCGGAGATGCGGCAAGCCTCGCTCGGCGGTGCGCAGATCGGAACCAGGGCCTGTTCGGTCGGATGCATGTGTGTCCCTCGGTGTGTCGAGGTTTCCCACTATCCACAGGCGGCGTAGCGTCGCCACAAGAACAAGGTGCGCTGAAATCCCAACTTAGCTTTTCGGGTTTGCGGAAGCTTTCCTCGTGCGAACATGCCGCAAGCGGTATCTCACTTGGGTGTCCCGCGCATGGGCGACCTTGCCGGGAACGGCCTCACGGCCGGCCTCATTGTGGCGGTGGACCGCTTCGCCGATGGCTGTTTTCTTCAACGACGCCGAAGCATCTTCCGTGATTCGAGCCCAATATTCTCTTCGAGCTTCTCGAAGCGGATCGGAGAAGGCGTTGTCTTTGCCTCGCTGCCCCTTCAGTCCGAACCAGGCGCCGAGACTCTCGGCAGCGTCGGTGTTCGAAATTGCCTCACCTTCTGAAAGGAACATCTTTGTGCTGGCCTCAACGAATGGGAGAAGACTCCTTTGGAGGCAGGCTCGAAGCTCAACGGGAATTTCCTCGTTCATGGGCCAGTGAGACAGGCTCAGAAGAGCCCAGACCGGGTTCTGCGACCCGAGGTATCGATGGAAGTAGTCGGTATGCAGCGGGTCTACGTTGGGCGTCCTGCTTGCTACCGCTGCGGCGATCTGTCCGAAGTCACCGGTTAAGCAGGCCTCCCCGAGGCCCGGAGGGATGCCGTTAGCTCGCTCGAAAGTTGCTCGCTGGTTATCGTCCTACCCAGCCCAGATCGTTCGAGCCCGTTGCAAACCGAGATCACGTTCTTTGCGCGTTTCGATATCGCGTTCTTCTTCGAAACGGGTTGGAGAAGAAGGGCTGCTCTCGATGCTCCCCCCTGGCCTGCTGGCGGTTTGACGTCACGGAAGCGCTCCTGAAGTACGAAGCGGCACCACTTCGGCTCCTCCCTGCTCAATCCCATCCAGCGCATCCGCCAGCCGCTGAAGCGCTGCAGCGACCTGCGGGCGGTATCGGCTTTGGTTGTAGATCGTGGCCACCTGGGACTGGATGACGGTGTGGTTGAGCGCCGCCTCGATGACGTGCGGCAGCTCCCCCATCTCGCCGAGCATGGTCGCCCCGGTCCGCCGGAGATCGTGCCTGGTCCAGCTGGACGTGCCACTCTTTGCCATCACCAGCTTGGTTGCTCGGTCCCAGTTCGTCAGCCGACCACCCTTACTCGAATGAAAGATCAGCCCGTCCGGTGACACTGGACCGAGCGACTGAAGCAGCTCGAGGGCCTGACGCGGCAGTGGAACACGATGCTCGATCTTATTCTTCGATCGCTCGGCTTCGATCCGCCAGATGCCGGTCCGGAAGTCGACGTCTCGCCAGAAGGCGCCGACGACCTCCTCGCGCCTTGAGACAGTCAAAAGCATGAACTGCATGGCCGCGGCATAGGGCAACCTGGACGCTCGAAGAGTAGCAAGGAGGGAGGCAAGCTCATCGGCCGTCAGCACCCTCTCACGCCGCTTCGCTTTGGCCGGCATGTGGAGCTCGGTCCGATCCCGTTCGACGAAGCCACGCGGGACGGCCCATTTCAGGACCGGCCGCAGCGCATGACCCGCGCCCCTAGCCTGCTGGGCGGCGTCGTAGCCATCGATGGCCATCTGGAGGTCCATTCGGGTGACCGAAGCCAGCGGGCGTTGCAGGTGACCGGCGAAGACCAATTCAATCCGCCGCTTCGACTCCGGCCAGGACTTTACGCCCTCGCCTACCTTGCGGCCGTAGTGATCGACGAGAGATGCAAGGGTGCCAATCCCCTGGGCTGCATCCTTGGCCTGGGCGCGATGCCGCTTCCGATCAGCGGTAGGGTCCGCCCCCTTCCGGATCTGGACCCGCAACTCTCGAGCCGCCTCTCTGGCGGCTGCGACGCCCATGTCCGGCCAGCCTCCGAGCTGGAAGCGCCGCATGCGCCCGTCCTGATCGCGGCAGGCCAGAACCCAGCCAGCCTTTCCGGCGGCCGTCACCCTCAGTCGCAGCCCGGGCAAGGCTCCGTCCGACAGATCCTTGCGTCCGGTCTCGGGGGCCTTGCGGATGGCGGCTTGGATCGCGGGCTCGGTCAAACGAAGCGGCATCACCTCTCCGGGGCTTCAGCGGGGCTTCACAGAACCGGCGACTTACCGGCACGATTAGAGACGCCCACGGACAAAGATACACGGATATGCGGTGACTCCAATAGCAGGAGCAATGCCTTAGACAATCGACGAGAGACATTCCGAGACGACCAGAGACTCGTCGGAAGCCAGAGAACCGAGTTTCTATTTCTACTGGTTCAACGGCCGGCGCCTGCTCGACGGACCGCTCGAGGCGCTGCTCGCCGATCCCTCGCTCGACGTGCCGTTCTGCCTGATGTGGGCCAACGAGAACTGGTCGCGCCGCTGGGACGGGTCGGAGGACGAGGTCCTGATCCGGCAGGACTACCGCGACGAGGACGAGCCGGCGCTGCTCGCGGAATGGGCGCGCCACATGCGGGACCCGCGCTACATCCGCGTCGGCGGCCGGCCGCTGCTGATGGTCTACCGTTCGGGATTGATCCCGGACACCGCGCGGACCGTCGGGCGCTGGCGGCAGCGTCTCGCGTCGGCGGTCGGCACGACGCCGCTTCTCGTCATGGCGCAGAGCTTCGGCGCCACCGACCCGCGCGCGGACGGGTTCGACGCCGCGGTCGAGTTCCCGCCGCACAAGACCTGCGACCGGCTCGCCTCGATCAATCCCGCGCTCGATATCCTCGACACCGAGTTCACCGGCCGCGTGCACGACTACGAAGCGGTCGCGTCGGCGGCGCTCGCCGAGCCCGCGTCGCCCTTCCCGGTGATCCGGACCGTGGTGCCGTCCTGGGACAACGACGCCCGCCGCCAGGGGGCGGGGATCGTGCTGCACGGCGCGACGCCGGCGCTCTACGAGGCCTGGCTCCGCCGCACGATCGGACGCGCCCAGGCCGAGCCGGTCGAAGGCGAGGCCGTGGTGTGCATCAACGCGTGGAACGAATGGGCCGAGGGCGCCCATCTCGAACCCGACCAGCACTGGGGGAGCGCCTTCCTGAATGCGACCGGGCGCGCGGTCGCGGCGACGCCCGTCGGGGCGGCCGCATCGCCGGCGATCCTGCTCGTCGGCCACGACGCGCTTCGGCACGGGGCGCAGCTGCTCCTGCTCGCGATCGGGCGGCAGTTCCGGCGGAACCACGGCGTCCGCCTCGTGGTCCTGCTCGGCGCTGGCGGTCCGCTGCTGCCGGACTTCGAGGCGCTCGGCCAGACCGCGGTCGTCGCGTTCGATCGCGTCGGCGAGATCGACGCGGCGCTCGACGCGCTCGGCCCGGCCGCCGCCGCGATCGTGAACTCGCTCGCGTCGGGTGCTGCGGTGCCGCCGCTCCGCGCGCGCGCGACACCGGTCGTGCTTCTCGCCCACGAGA
>CAXUBM010000083.1:7178-7535 GCA_964249235.1 uncultured Acetobacteraceae bacterium
GGCTGCGCGAGAAGAACCTGCTCGGCGCGGCGGCGGCGGCGCTCCGGGACGCCGACCGCATCGTGGTCGCCGCGGAAGCGGTCGCGAAGGCGCTCGACGGGCTCGAGGGCGGCGGCGTTTCGTCGCGCGCGCTCGTGCTGCCGCAGGGGCTCGCGCACGTGCCCACGTTCTCAGCGGCATCGCGCAGGGCCGCCCGTCTCTCCCTCGGCCTAGACGGCGCGGCGACGGTCGCGCTCGGCGTCGGCTACGCCGATCTCCGCAAGGGGTTCGATCTCTTCCTCGCGGCGTTCCGGATCGTCGGCGCGGTGCGTCCCGACATCCACTTCGTTTGGGCGGGAGCGATCGATCCGACGCTCG
>CAXUBM010000084.1:0-7507 GCA_964249235.1 uncultured Acetobacteraceae bacterium
CCAGCACGCCAGCGACCGCGCTCGCTTCGTCTGGCGTCATGTCGCCAATGGCCATTTAGCGAACATTCCCCTATGAGTATTATCTAATAGGGGAATGTTCGGGAAATCAGGTTCTCGGCCGATTGCCATGCGGGCAGCGTCCGGGCTGGCAAAGAGCCAGGGGTAAGCGGCCCAAGCGTCTCTCGGGGAGAGAAGCGCCGCGCCGCGAGCCATCATCCGACCAAGCGCCGAGAGCCGGACGTCTTCCCACCGGACCAGATTTTCGACGGGGAGCGGCGTCAAAACGTCGGCCATCAACCAGACGGTCAGAGGCCGATCGGCGTCACGATTGACCCCCCGGCCCCGCCCGATCGCCTGGATCACTTCGGCCTCGGTTACGGCGATGCGGAGGGCTTCGAGGTCGGGGTCGGCGTAGGCTCGGACGTTGATGGAGACGCCGCTACCGTCCGCCAGCAGGACGCCCCTCGTGGTCTTGTGCGGCGTCTCCGGTTGAATTGCCTTGCCCGTCAGCGCGCGAGCCTGCAGCAGCTGGTCACGCGGGTCCGCAAGCGGCCGGCCGATGATGAACAGGGCGTCGACCGCCTGCATGGCGTTGAGGCTGGAGACGTTCCCGAAGTGCCCGGTCACAACGCCCGGCAGCCCCCGGAATCGTTCTTCCACCTTCTCATAAGTGATCACCGCAGCGTGACCGTGGCCGTGCAGCCTGACGAAGTCTGCCAACTGCTCGAGCAAGCCGTCGCGGCGCTGATTCTCGGACGTGGCTGCATTCGGAGACGGAACGAGCGACGTCTTGCCCCATCCGCCCAGCACCTGGTTGACCTGCAGGTTCGGCGCTACGGCGTGAAGATCGGCCAGCAGGTTGATCCGCGGAACGAAGCGCCGGATCACGTCGACCGGCGCCGTCGCGTCCATGAACAGCATCGGCAGGCCAGCGATGTCCGATCGGATCTCGCGTCTGGTGTGGAGTAAGGCGGCCTCATTCCCTTTCCGCCCCAACCCACGCTCGAGCCTGCCGCTGCACTCGTCGTCGCCAGCGAACAGCTCCGCGATCGCCGACCGAGACCGCGGAAGGCATGCCTCGGCAAGTCGCGCACCGGAGCCGGTTTACGATCCCGGCCACCTTCATCCGATTGCTGTGCTGCTCGGCTAGGCGCTCAACCTCGAGTTTGAACCGACCGCGGCACGTCGCGCACTCCGAGACAATTCGCTTCCCTGCCTGGTCTCCGGCATGAGCACCAGGAAGAAGACGAGCGCGCAAAGCGCGACCGCCGCCAGCCCCAGGAAGCCGGCCGGGAAGCCGAACGCCTGAACGATGTAGCCGCCGATCACGTTGCTGAGGGACCCGCCGATGCCGACCGCAAGGGCGACGATTCCCTGGACTAGGTTGAACCGCCCGGTGCCGCGCGTCAGGTCGGCGGCGATAATGACCGAGAGCACGCCGAAGATCCCCGCCGCGAGCCCGTCGAGGAGCTGGATTGCCACGACGCCGTAAGGGCTGGTGGTGAAGGAGAACAGCACGCCTCGCACGGGTAGCGTCGCCAGCGCCACCAGGAAGATCGGCTTGCGCCCGATCCCCGCCCGCATGGCGCGCCCCACGGCCCAGGACACGCCGACCATCACCAGCTGTGCGGCGATGATGCAGGCGCTCAGCGCGACGGTGTCGCTGCCCGGATGAGCCTTCGCCAGAACCTGCCCGGCGAAGGGCAGCATGGCGGCATTGCCGAAGTGGAACAGGATTACCGAGCCGACGAACACGACCACGTCGCGCCGACCGAGCACGTCGCGAACGCGGACCGGCTCGCAGGCGTTTTCCGGCTCCTCGCCGCCACGCGCCAGCTCGTGGTCGATCTCGCTGGGCCTGACCAGGAGGACGAACGCGGCGCTCGCCACTGCGAAGACGCAGACCAGGTAGAAGATCCAGTCGTTGCCCAGGTAGTGGCCGAACGCGCCTGCGAGACCAGCTGCCGCGAAGGAACCGGCGTGGTTGAACACCTCGTTCCGGCTGATCCGGGCCGGCATGAGAAGCCGGCCGACGATCCCGAGCGAGAGTGCCGCGACCGTGGGCGGGATCACGGCCGACGCTGCGCCCAGCATCGCCTGCGCGGCCAGCACCGGCCAGAAACCGCGGAAAAGGACGATTAGGAGGCAGCCGAGCCCGACTACCAATCCGGAGACCGTCACCAGCAGCCGCTTCCAGCGCGATCCATCGACCAGCAGTCCGGCCGGGATCTGGCAGACGGCCGCGGCGACGGAGCTCGCGGCCATGGCGATGCCGATCGGCCCTGCCTGCCAGTGCCGTGATCCGGCGAGGAACACCGACAGGTAGGGGCCGACGCCGTTCTGCACGTCCGCCATGAGAAAGTTGACGCCGTCGAGCCCCAACAGGCTGCGAGAGGATGGGGTGCGGTGGCCGCTCAGGTCCGATGCCGCAGGACAGCACGAGTGGTCCGATCTAGCCATCGCAAACAGCTTTCCGTCGCCGTTGCGGACGTTCCAGCGCTGCGATCGCCCCGGCCTTCCCCCCTGCCCGAAAGCCCAGAATCGGTTCCTCCAGACAGACCAGGGTGGCCCCGTGCAGCGCCACGCGATCGGCGCGAGCGCTGCGATCTCTGCGCAACCCCATGCTCAACGGCGACGACGGCTGAATCGAGCCTGCAATTCCGTTGCTATTGGAATACGGGAAAAAGCTCGCGTTCTGTCCCATGCTGCTCGTCTCCGCTCCAGCGAGAACGAAGCACGAGCAAAAGGGGCAGCCAACCGGTTGACGGCAGGGGAGCACGTTGTGCGGGTTAGAAGACGCGCGTCGCGCGGCGGACCCGATAGGAGATGTCCGACGAAGGTTCGGGGCCGCTGGCCGACTGCACTAACTGCGAACGTCGTTCGCGATGGAATAGCGATCAGACCTTCGAGCCAAGATCTGCAAGGTGTAGCAGAGCGACGTCTACTTTTCTGCTGGCAACGACCACCTGCACATGTGGTGGACGTGGATCTTTTCCCTTCAAGAGCGTGATACAGGCGTCACGCGCTTCATAGATTGCCTGAAGCAGACGCAAAATCCGGAGAGGAACAGTCTCATCTCCCATGTCGGTCTGCAGCCGGTAATCATGCAGCCTTCGAGCTACTTCTAGCCGGTTAACAACGCTCCAAAATGGGCTTAAGTCCACCACGCCGATGTCAGGCGAAGTGCTTTTGGCAAAAGCCGTTTGGAGTTCCGTCAACAACTCCAGAGATCCGCGCATTTCTGTCTCAGCGGCGACCTTGCGTCGCCTCTGATCGTCTTCTCGCTCTACCCGGTGCGCTTTGCGATCAAGGTATGGAACAAGGAACGCCGCGGCCACAGCAAAGAGGGTGATAACCGCAGCTGCAATGGTGACCCCGACAAGCCACCAAGTCGCAACTGCAGTCGAGATCGTAGCCTTGTCCGCGTGCGCCGCTAAGGCGTCAGTCATCGCTCATCCTTCGAATCACAATAGCTATATCGGCCGACGCGATCGCGTCAGCGTTCTCGGCCTCCCACTGCGTCAGTTCGGCAGGCGTCAGCCCGTCCCGCCGGTGCAAGATCACTAAGCCTCCACGCTGCTGACGTGTCACGATCTCGGCCGCGGTGATCCGTTTCTCGATCGCGACCAGGTTCGCCCGGTTCACCTCTGATCTCCCTTCTGGGCCGCCTCGACCGCAGCTAGGCGCCGCTCGAGCTCGGCGGTCGCGGTCGCCTGTCGGTGGATGTCGAGCACGCTCGCGACCGCTCCGGCTTCCTCGGCCGATAGATCACCCGCCGCCACCGCCGCTAGGAGATCTCCTGTCGCGCCGGCAAAATCGTCGAGCGTCGCGACAGGACGAAGCTTGAACGGAACGGGCCGCCCCTTTCGCTCTGGATAGGCCCGGCGGAAGACAATATCCGCAGCCCGAGGGTCGCCCTCCTTGGCTCGCTCTATCAGCGCCTTCAGGACCTCCGGCGCGGCTTCCTCGGCCAGGTGGTCCAGAGCGGCGTAGACGACGGCGCGGGAGCCTTTCGGGCGACCGGATGCATTTCCGGTCTGCCCGGGCTGAAACGGTCGTCCAGGACCACGCGGCTTTGGCTTGGCTGTATCGGCAGCGGGCTTATCAGCCATCACGCAAAACCAAATGCGGCGTAGTTCGGTGGGTTTGCCACCAGCACCGACAGGTTCGGGTCCAGCTCGCCCGCCACCCTCAGGAACTCGCCCGCGACGGCCAGCAGACGGTCCGCATCGTCGATCCGCTGCCCCTTCCGCTGCCGGTCGGCCTCGAAGGTGTATGCCTGCCACACAGCCAAGCAGTTACCCGACGTGACCGGCACCATCCGCACGCCGGGACCGCAGTCGACCGGAACCCACAGCCGGCCCTGCTGGTCCATGCCGTTGGCGTCCAGCTGCACCACGGGGGGTGGCTCCATTCGCTCCATGGTGAGGGCGATCGAAGCTTGGAGCATCGCGTCGGCTCGGCTGGCGTGTTGCGCCGCCTCTTCGGACTTCCCGGCCTTCGTCAGACGGGTAGCCTCTCGGCGGTGATGCCGACCGAGAGCGTCGATCTCGGGACCGTCTAGGACAAGGGACATGGATCTCAGTGTTTCACCTTCAGTCGGGGTTTGGTCCATCGATCAAGTTCTATGAAAGTTGCTTGGGTGATCGGCTCGATACGGTTCTCGCCAGGAAGCGCCCGGAGACTCGGACCGGGGGTTATGGGGGTGATGGGGGTGATGTTTTCCCCCAACGTGTGGAACTGTCATTACGGTATCATTACATCGACAGTTTGTAGGAGCGGGCCAAACCATCGCCCCCTTGGCCCCCATCACCCCCGAGCTCCTCTGACGCCCCAACGGGCGATGTTGTCGTGAGCGTCGGCGACGCGAACGATCTTCCGACCATCAGCAATCCTTCCGGCTCGGCCCTTGAGCCAGTAGCCAAGGCGTCGGGTGGAGATCGTCCCGCGCTCCCCTGCGACCCGAAGCAGTGCATCCCGCAGTTCGGGCCGGACGTAATCGCCGAGGCCGCCGTTGTAAGTCTCCTCACGCTTGTCCGCGGCGTCGGCGAGGTCCCGGACCGTGTAGGCGTCGCTTCCGAGATCACGCTGCCAGAGCGACATGATCTCGCGCAGCTCCTCGAGCTCGGGATCCTCTTCTCGGGCCTTTTCCATCGTGGCGCATGGATCAGCGCAGCCGAGCCACACGAGCGCGCTGCGGGCCGTGTTCGACCAACTCTCAAACGAGGCAAGCGGCGGCAACGGCTTGGTGCCCGATGAGCGGAAGGCGCGCACGACGGTAAGAGCCGCGGCGACATAGCGTCCTCGATCGTCGAGCACCGCCTGCACCGGATCAAAGGCGAACTCCCGCAGCTCCGGCCGCTCCATGTTCGCGTCAAGCGTGCAGAGTAGCGTCCGTCGAACCATGTCGCCGCGGACGCGCAACCCGTTACCAGTTGCGAACATCGTTGCTCGGCTCTCGATTTCGGTGATGTCCGACACGCCGAGGCGCCGGACCCGGATCAGCGGTCGCTCGACGGCCTGGCACAAGAGGTCGCCTCCGAGCTCGCCGTTGACGTTGTCGATCGACAGGAGCGGGAAGCCTTCGAGAAGCAGGCCGCCGAGCCGCTTCTCGGTCTCCTCTGGATTGCTGCCGGCCGAGATCACCGGGCAGAGGCGTCCGGTGCTCAGCGCGGCGGCGAGGTCGACCAGGTAGCTCTTGCCCGTCCCGGCCGTGCTGGCGCGAATGGCGAACAGCGGCGCGACCTGCATGGCGCCTCGGACGACCGGCGTGATAATCGCCGCAAGCGCCACGGCGCGATCTTCGTCGGCCACGAAGGGGAAGCCGTCGATCAGCGACTGGAGCAGTGCCAAGGCGCTCTCCGCGTCGGCGCGAGTGGGGCGGGTTGGAAGCGCTGGCAAAACCAGCGTCGGATCGGCGACGTGGTAGAGCCGCGTCGCGCGATCGTAGCCCGGCGCGGAGAGAACCGAGCCGTCCGGCCGCATTGTCGGCGTGGTCACGACGCCGGACACGACCGGATGAGTCCACTGCCCGGCACGAGACAGATGGATGCCGGCGACGTCCTTCGGCGGGTTGGCTCTCACCCAGCCCATCGATCGGGCATCGAATCTCTGCCATCGCGCCGTGTGGCAGTAGAGGTCGAGCAGTCCCGGAACCCCCAGCGTCTGGAGGGCTGCGGTGATGGTCGTCCGCCCCTTGGCTGCCGAGACCTCGCGTGTGATCGGCCGGACCAGATCGACGCCGCGCTGAAAGATCGGCAGCTTTGACCCGGTCAGCGCCTCCTCGGCTTCCGTCGCTAGGCGGTCCAACTCGCCGTTGACGATCTGAACGATGGGCCGCTTGTCAGCCGGGTCGTGCGCTTCGGGGCGAGGGCGCCTCGGCTTGGGATCTTCCACTGTGAACGCCGGTTCTTCGGCATGTGCGAAACCGGGGTCGCCATCGAAGTAGCTGTCCGGCACTACCGGAGCTCCTCGAGCAGGGCGTCGTTCCAATCGCCTCGCCGCGGTCGCGCGATCCGGACGGCGCGACCCTCGCGCTTCCAGCGCCAAGCGGCCTGTTGCGCTCGCGACTCGCCTTCGTCGTCCGTGTCGGCCGCGACGATGATGTCTCGGACTTCGTTCGGCAGGACGAGCCCGCCGCCGAGATTGCCGGCGCTAATCGCCGACCAGGCGGGTGCCTGGAGCATGATGCCGGCGCTGGCAGCGGTTTCGATACCCTCTCCGATGACGAGCGGCCGATCGGGATCGTGTGGATGCAGGCGGATTGCTGCGCCCCAGACCGCGCCGAGGCTGGCCTTCGTCGGCTCGACGTCGGCCTTCCCGCTGCCGTCCGCGCGCAGGTAGGTGCGGTGCACCGCAACGGTGTCTCCACCGACGTCAGCCACGCGAGCCACCATCGCCGGCAGTTTCGGACCGCCGCCGGGATGACCGACGCTCGGACCGAAGCGGAGAGCCGTGCTGTCTTCCAGTCCGGCAAGGCCGCGCGAGGCGAGATAGCGAGCGACGAGAGTGTCAGACGCCCTTCCGACGCGGTTCCAGAGCTCGCCTGCACGCCGTTGCTTGTCGGCTCGCACCTGGGCTTCGGTCTCCGGTGCACGCCGTTCAGGCGGGCTCCACGAGCCCGCTGTGACCTGTCGCAGAGCGGACGTGATCCCGTCTCGGTCGCTGCACGAGAAACACGACACTCGCGCCCGCTGATCTGGTCGGCCGCGGATCGAGAACGCAGCGTGGTAGCCGCAACTGGGGCAGTCGCATCGGTAGTCCCGGCCGATGCGTCGCGCGCCGAGCCGCTCGGCGATCTCCTGCGCGTTCATGTGGCCGGACTCCCGGCGACTTTGGCGGCGATCCGCTCCAGCCAAGCGGCTTGCTTCGGCCTGAGTGCCCCGGTCCATCGATTGAGGCTTGCGAGGAAGTCGAGTTCACGCGCGGAGAGAAGGTCCGGCCGGGCCCGACACCTGGCGGCTGTGTTCCGCCAGGGGAACTGCGGCGGGGGCGTGGGCGCCCACGG
>CAXUBM010000085.1:0-5733 GCA_964249235.1 uncultured Acetobacteraceae bacterium
CGGCGGCGCCGGCCTCTTGGTGACCGGCTCCTCGATGGCCAACTTCATCGCCGCGCTTGCCGCCCGCCGCGCCGCCCTCGGCCCCGACGTCCGCCGCACGGGCCTCGCCGGCGCCCCGCTCGCCGCCTACGCCGCCCACACCGCCCACGGCTGCATCCCGCGCGCCCTCGACATGGCCGGCCTCGGCACCGAGGCGCTGCGCGCGCTCCCCACCACCGCCACCCGCCAGCTCGACGTCGAGGCACTCGCGCGCGCGGTGGCCACCGACCGTGCCCAAGGCCGACGGCCGTTCCTGGTCATCGGCAGCGCCGGCACCGTCGACGTCGGCGCCATCGACGACCTCGACGCGATCGCCGGCTTCTGCGCCCGCGAGCGTCTCTGGTTCCACGTCGACGGCGCCTTCGGCGCCTTGGCCGCCCTGTCGGCGCGCCACCGTCCGAAACTGCGCGGCATGGAGCGCGCCGACAGTCTCGCCTTCGACTTCCACAAATGGGCGCAGGTTCCCTACGACGCCGGCTGCATCCTCGTCCGCGAGCCCCGCGCCCTGCCCGACACCTTCGCCCAATCTCTCGCCTATCTCGCCCCCGAGGAGCGCGGCCTCGCCGGCAACGCACCCTGGCCCACCGATCTCGGCCCTGACCTTTCCCGCGGTTTCCGCGCGCTGAAGGTGAGCATGACGGTGCAGACCTACGGCACCGACGCGCTCGCCCGGATCGTCGACGCCTCCTGCGACGTGGCCCAGCACCTCGCCGCCCGCGTCCGACGCGAAGCAGCCCTCGAGCTGCTCGCCCCGGTGACGCTCAACATCGTCTGCCTGCGCGTCCGCCCGCGGCCGGGCGAGGATCCCGACCGCCTGCAGTCCGACCTGGTCGCCGACGTCCAGGAGGCGGGCCTTGCCGTGCCGTCGATCACCACGCTGGACGGCGTCCGCGCAATTCGCGCCGCCATCGTGAACCATCGCACCTGCCGTGAAGACACCGATAAACTCGTCGACGCATTGCTCGATGCCGCGGCACGAAGACGCCGATAACCAGACGAGCGGGATCCAAGTGGCCGCCCCTTGGCGGGTCCAGGGCAGAGCCCTGGCCCGGGCCGCTCAGGCCGCGAGCACCGGCCTGACCCGTTCCTCGAACAGCTCCGCCAGCTTCTGCATCATCGTCCCGCCCAGCTCCTCGGCATCCACGATCGTCACCGCCCGCCGGTAATAGCGCGTCACATCGTGCCCGATCCCGATCGCGATCAGCTCCACCGCGTGCCGCGCCTCGATGTCGCGGATCACCTCGCGCAGGTGCCGCTCGAGATAGTTGCCCGCATTGACCGACAGCGTGCTGTCGTCCACCGGCGCCCCGTCGCTGATCACCATCAGGATCCGCCGGTGTTCCCGCCGCGCCAGCAGCCGCCGATACGCCCAGACCAGCGCCTCGCCGTCGATGTTCTCCTTCAGCAGCCCCTCGCGCAGCATCAGTCCCAGGTTGCGCCGCGCCCGCCGCCACGGCGCATCCGCCGACTTGTAGACGATGTGCCGCAGGTCATTCAGCCGTCCCGGCTCGCGCGGCTTGCCCGCCGCCGCCCAGCGCTCGCGCGACAGTCCGCCCTTCCAGGCCCGCGTCGTGAACCCGAGCACCTCAACCTTGACCCCGCAGCGCTCCAGCGTGCGCGCCAGGATGTCGCCGCACATCGCCGCCACCGTGATCGGCCGGCCGCGCATCGACCCCGAATTGTCGATCAGCAGCGTCACCACGGTGTCCTTGAACGCGGTGTCGCGCTCGCGCTTGTACGACAGCGGCACCGTCGGATTGGCCACCACCCGCGCCAGCCGGCCGGCATCCAGCGCCCCCTCCTCGAGGTCGAACTCCCACGACCGCGTCTGCTGCGCCATCAGCCGCCGCTGCAACCGGTTGGCCAGCTTCGCGACCACCCCTTGCAGGGCGATCAGCTGCTGGTCGAGCTGCTGGCGAAGCCGCGCCAGCTCGTCGGCGTCGCACAGATCCTCGGCCCTGATCTCCTCGTCGAACTGCCTGCTGAACGCGGCGTAGGGCACGCCATCGCCGGGTTCCGGCCGCTCGCGCCGGTTGGTCGGCCCGCCGGGCCTGTCCTCCCCCTCGGCCAACCCGGGCTCGTCGTCCTCCGGATCGTCGCCGGCCTCGTCGTCGGCCGCCTCGTCACCGGCCGGGTTCTCTCCCAGCAGGCTTTCGGCCGCCGCCTGTGCCTCATCGACGCCCTCCTGCCGCACGTCCTCGGGTGGGGATGCCTCGCCCTCGGACCCTTGCTGCTCCTCGCCGGCCCGATCGCCGTCGTCGGTGTCGCTGTCGGCCTCGGCCTCCGCCAAATTCAGCGACGCCAGCAATCGCCGCGACGCCCGGGCGAACCGCACCTGATCGTCCTGGTGCTGGGCGAGTTCCGCCAACGCCGCCTGCGCGCGCTCGTCCAGCCCGTCCCGCCACTGCGACAGGACCCGCTCCACCGAGACCGGCATCCGTTCGCCCGACAGCGCCTCGCGCACCAGCATCCCCAGGGCGGCCGCCACCGGCAACTGCTCCTTGCGGGTCATCCGATCGAACCCGTCCTGCTCGCAGCCCTGCGTCAGCCGCGCGAGCAGGTTGGCGGCGACGCCCTGCATGTGCCGCGAGCCCACCACCTCGTCCCGGGCCCCCTCGATCGCGTCGTAGGCCTCGCGCGCGTCCCGCAGCCCCGGGTTGCGCGGCGCATGCAGCGCCGCGTCGTGATGACGCAGCCGCAGCGCCAGCGCGTCCGCCGCTCCTCGAAGCCGAGCCTTCTCCGCCGCCGGCAGCGAGCGCGTCGGCAGCGGCAGGCGCGCCTTGTTGCCCGCCACCGCCTCCTTGCCGGCCTGGAACGTCACCTGCACGTCGCGCGCCCGCGACACCGCCCGCAGCGCGCCCGCGGTGGCCCGCTTGAAGTCCTCCGACCGTTGGTCGGCGCCCTTCTTGCCAACCTCGCGTTCCGCCATTCAGCGGCCCCTCTGCGCCACGTAGTTGCCGGTCGAGACCTCCGCGTTGAAGCAACGCTGGTAGTACTCCGCGACCGTGCCGCGCTCGGCCTCGTCGCACTTGTTGAGGAACGTCAGCCGGAAGGCGAAGCCGACGTCGCCGAAGATCTTCGCGTTCTCCGCCCACGTCAGCACGGTGCGCGGCGACATCACCGTCGAGATGTCGCCCGCGATGAACCCCGCCCGCGTCAGGTCGGCCAGCGCCACCATCGCCTCCACCCGCCGCCGCGTGTCCCGGTCGCCGGCGTCGACGCCCATCTTCGCCATCACGATCGCCACCTCCTGCGCATGCGGCAGGTAGTTCAGCGTCGCCACGATGTTCCACCGATCCATCTGGCCTTGGTTGATCTGCTGCACGCCGTGATAGAGGCCCGTGGTGTCGCCCAGGCCCACCGTGTTGGCCGTCGCGAACAGCCTGAATCCGGCGTGCGGCTGAATCACGCGGTTCTGGTCCAGCAACGTGAGCTTGCCCTCCACCTCCAGCACCCGCTGGATGACGAACATCACGTCCGGGCGTCCCGCATCGTACTCGTCGAAGACCAGCGCCACCGGATGCTGCAGCGCCCACGGCAGCAACCCTTCCCGGAACTCGGTCACCTGCTGTCCGTCGCGCAGCACGATCGCGTCCTTGCCGACCAGGTCGATGCGGCTGATGTGGCTGTCGAGATTGATCCGGATGCAGGGCCAGTTCAGCCGCGCCGCCACCTGCTCGATGTGGGTCGACTTGCCGGTGCCGTGATAGCCCTGGATCATCACCCGGCGGTTGAAGGCGAAGCCCGCCAGGATCGCCAGCGTCGTCTCGCGGTCGAACCGGTAGGTCTCATCGAGCGCCGGCACGTGCTCGGTCCGGCGCGAGAACGCCGGCACGGTCATGTCGCTGTCGATGGCGAAGACCTCGCGCGCCGTGACCCGCCCATCCGGTCTGCCGATCACCCCGATCGGCGGCATCGCATCGTCCGGTGCGCTCTCCAAGCCGGTCTCGTCGTTCAGTGCCGCGATCCTGGTCATTCCGCTGTCCAACTCTCCGTCGCGTCGATTCTGATCGGCGGCCTAGCGACCCGTCCCGACCGCCTGCGCGATGTCCGTCCCTTCGAGATGACGGCGCAACGTCGAGTAGGCCAGGTTGATCGTCTTCAAACGCTCCTCCGCGACCCGGTCGCCGCCGGTCGCGTCGGGATGATGCGATTTGGCCAGATCCTTGTAGCGGTTCTTCACCTGGTCGAGCGACACCGGCCACGCCAGGCCCAGCGCCCGCAGCGGGTCACGCAGCTTCGCCGGCGCCTCCGCCTGGTCCTCGCGCGGCTGCCGTCCGCGCCGGTCCGGGTGCATCCCTCCGGCCGACAGCACGCCCAGCGGGTCGCGCAGCGCTTCCTCGTCGATCGCGCCGCCACCGATCCGCCCCAATGGCCAGGACGGCCGCTGCCAGCGCGTATCGGCCCTGATCTGGGCCTCGATCTGGCCGGGTGTCATGCCTTTGTAGAAATCCCACGACCCGTTGTAAGCACGGACATGGTCCAGGCAGAACCACCAGTATTCGTGCAGGTTCGTCCTGGACTTCGGCGCCCGATAGCCGCCTTCCTCGACACAGCCAGGTATGTCACAGGATCGGCCCGGCGCCTCGGGGTCCGGTGCGTAGGCCCGGGGCCGCTGGGTTCGTCGATTGATCACACGGCTAAATGTGCGAACCCGCATGGGCAGAGCAAGAGGCAAAGGGAGGCAGCGCCGCATGAACACGTCGAGCCGCGCCGACAGGCTGCATCAGGCGATCCTGCGCGCCTTGGATCGGGCGACCGTCGAGGTCGTCGACCGCAGCGCGCAGCATGCCGGCCATGCCGGCGCGTCGGCCGCCGGGCAGACCCACTACGACGTCACCGTGATCTCCGACGCGTTTGGCGGCATGAGCCGCGTCGCGCGCTCGCGCCTGATCCACCAGCTGCTGGCGCCCGAATTCGAGGCCGGCCTGCACGCCCTCTCCCTTCGGCTGCAGACCTCCGACGAGGCGTCGGGCGAACGCGCGCCGCTCAGGTGAACCGGGCGAGCCTGACCGCCGTATGGCCGCGCGTCGGCCTCAGGTTCGGCATCACCAGCAGGCATCGCTCGTAGGGCGTGCGGATCTCGACGTCGCCGTCCGTCGCCAGCAGCGTGTCGCGCGCCTCGATCACTTCGCCGCCGCGATAGTTGCGCGTGAACGTGAAGCTGCTTGTCGCCGCCGTGATCGCCTCGGTCACCTCCGCGCAGGCGATCGCACCGGGCGGTCGACGCGCCGCCGCAGGCCCGACCATGCCGTACAGCCTCAGCAGCGATCGCACGGCCTCCTCGGTGGTCGCCACCGTGTCGGCCTCCCAGTGCTGCCCAGCCTCGATCAGGCAGGCCACCCGCGCACTCTGCGGCGACGTGAACGGTTCGTAGTCGATCAGGCGTTCGCCCCCGGCGTGCCCGCGGTCGGCCACCACCAGCCTCGGCATGCCGATCTCGCACGCCAGCGTGCGGCCGCGTTCGGTACTGCCCGACAGGATCAGCGGGTCGGCGGGCCACAGCATCGAGTGCAGGTCGAACAGCACGTCCACCTGGTCGATCAGGCGCCTGATCTGCCGCCCCCGCATCAGCTCGGTCGAAACCCTCGGCCCGTCCAGCACCGCCGGATCCCAGATCCGGTTGAGGTCCTCGTCGACGAAGCGCGAGACCGTCGGCTGGGCGGGGTCGAACCGGTCGAAGGCGGCCAGATT
>CAXUBM010000085.1:5743-7494 GCA_964249235.1 uncultured Acetobacteraceae bacterium
GGCGGCGCGGCGCCCCCACGCCACGGCGAAGCAGCCGATCCAGCACGATCGCGCCCGCGATCTCGTTGCCGTGGATGAGCGACATGATCATCACGTGCGGTCCGAGCTCCGCCCCGCGAAAGCTCATGAAACCTGGAACGCCGACATTGCCCGTCCGCCAGGGGGAGAGATCCGGCTTGACCAGCCCGACGGCGAAGGCAGGCACTCTGGGCTGCGATGAGAGAAGCGGTGCGTCCGTCACACCGGCTCCCGTGCCGCCATCTGCGTCACGCGCCGGATGAAGCCGTCGGCCGCCTCGAGCTCGTCCCGTCCGAGCCACTCGTCCGCCTTGTGGGCGCGCCCGATGTCGCCCGGCCCACATACGATCGATGCGATCCCGGCACGCTCGAAGATGCCGGCCTCGGTTCCGTAGCTGACCGCGCCAGGGCGGTTCGCGCCGCCGCCGCTCGCCGCCGTCACCAGAGCCGCCAGCCGGTGCCCCTCCGGCAGGGCGAGCGGCGGCAGTTCGTGCAGCACCTCGAACCGGAATCCGGCCCTCGGCTCGACCGCGCGCATCGCCGGCTCGATCGCCTGCGCGACGTAGGCCTCGAGCCGCCGCAGCAGCGACGTTGCGTCGTCGCCCGGCACCGTGCGCCACTCGACCTCGAAGCGGGCGCGTTCGGGCACGATGTTCAGGATCGCGCCGCCCTCGATCAACCCGCACTGGGTCGTGCTGTGCGGCGGGTCGAACGCGTCCGCATGAGTGCCCTCGCGCTTGAGCCGCTCGGCCTCGTCCGCCAGCCACGCGATCGCCTTGGCCGCGCCGTGCACCGCGTTCACGCCGCGCTCCGGGTCGGCGGAGTGCGCGGCGCGTCCCCTGACCTCCACCGCCACCGAGATCCGTCCCTTGTGCGCGGAGATCGGCCGCAGGCCGGACGGCTCGCCGACGATGCACTGCGCCGGCTTCAACCCGCTCTCGTCGAGGTCGGCGACCAGGCGGCGCGCCCCTGCGCAGGTCGTCTCCTCGTCGAACGTGATGAAGAGGTGGATCGGCCCGCCGAGCTCGCGCGCCACCAGCTCCGGCACCGCCGCCAGCATGCTGGCCACGAAGCCCTTCATGTCGGTGGCACCCCGTCCGTGCAGCCGCCCATCGCGCTCGGTCAGCTCGAACGGGTTCGTCCGCCACTCCTGTCCATCCACCGGCACCGTGTCGACATGGCCCGACAAGGCCAGTCCGCCCGGCGCAAGCGGCCCGATCACCGCGTGCAGGTTCGCCTTCGTCCCGTCGGGATTGCGGCTCTCCCTGACATGGACGCCGTAACCGTCCAGGTATGTTCTGATCCACTCGACCAGCGCGAGGTTGGACAGGCGGCTCGTGGTGTCGAACGAGACCAGCTTGGAGAGTATGGCGGCCGAGCCGAGGGTCATCCGTTCCGACATGGACCAAGTGTATACCGGGCGGACGAACCGACAACCTCCCGCCACCCCCAGCCTGGACGCATGACCACTCTCTCCCTCGCCCACCGCGCCGGGCGCCTGCTTCCCGGTCGCGCCCGCCGGACCGCCTTCCTGCGCGCCACCACCTGGATGGCACCCCGCCCCGATCCGGTGCCTCCACGCACCGCCACTTGCGTCACCGTCGCCGGCGAGATCAACCGGGCGTCCGGCCTCGGGCAGGGCGCCCGGATCATGGCCGCCGCCATCGAGGCCAGCGGCGTCGCCGTGGTCCGCCAGCCCGCCGGGCTCCTCCGCGGCGAGACGGTCGAACTCGG
>CAXUBM010000086.1:0-7452 GCA_964249235.1 uncultured Acetobacteraceae bacterium
GAGCATGGCGGCGGGCTGTCGGACGGCGAGATCGTCGACAATCTGCTGACCTTTATCGCGGCCGGGCACGAGACCACGGCGGTAGGTCTGGCCTGGGCGCTCGACCTGCTGGCGCGGCATCCGGCGGTGCAGGAGGCGGCGCGGCGCGAGGTGCGGGCGGTGGCCGGCGACGGGGCGATCGGACCGGCGCACGTCGACGGGCTCGGGCTTGTGCGGCGCGTGTTTCAGGAAGCGATGCGGCTCTACCCGCCGGCGCCGCTGATCTCGCGCGCGGTGCTGCGGCCGTTCTCGCTCGGCGGTGCCGCCGTGGAGGCGGGAGCTCGCGTGATCGTGCCGATCGTGGCGATCCACCGTCACCGGGCCCTGTGGGACGAACCGGAGCGGTTCATCCCGGCGCGGTTCGAGGCGGCGGCGTCGGCGGGGCGGCACCGCTTCGCCTACCTCCCGTTCGGGGCAGGGCCGCGGGTGTGCATCGGCGCCGGGTTCGCCATGGAGGAGGCGGTCGTGGTGCTGGCCACGCTGCTGCAGCGCCTGTGCTTCGAGCCGGTGGGCGAGGCGCCGCGAGCCCGGATGGCGATCACGCTGCGGCCGCAGACGCCCTTGAGGCTGCGTGTGCGTCGTTGCGGCGATCCCCCGGCGAACGCTAGCACGGGGTGATGAGCCAGACGTGTCGCGACTCGATCGGGGAGGCAGGGGCGAGTGCGATCCTCTCGGTCGACCTCGACGCGGTCGCGGCGAACTGGCGGCTGCTGGCGGCGATGGTGGCGCCGGCCCAGTGCGCGTCGGTGGTCAAGGCGGACGCCTACGGGCTCGGGGTCGGGCGGGTGGCGCCGGTGCTCTGGGAGGCGGGCTGCCGGACCTTCTTCGTCGCCATCCTGGAAGAGGCGCTGAGGCTGCGCGCCTTGTTGCCGGACGCCGTCATCTACGTGCTGGACGGGCCGATCGCGGGAACCGAGCCGCTGCATGCGGCGCGCGGCATCGTGCCGGTGATCAACGACCTGGGGCAGCTCGAGCGCTGGCGGCGGGAAGCCGCGCGGCGCGGCGAGGCGTTGCGCCTCTGCCTGCAGGTGGACACCGGGATGTCGCGTTTCGGGCTGCCGGGCGAGGAGGGGGCGCGGCTGGCGGCGGCGCCGCAACGGGCGGCGGGGCTGGCGCCGGTGCTGCTGATGAGCCACCTGGCGTGCGCGGACCAGCCCACCCATCCCGCCAACGAGGCGCAGCGGGCACGCTTCGAGGCGGCGGGCGCGCGCCTGGCGAGGGTCATGGCGGGGGCCGGGCGGAGCCTGGCGGCGTCGTCGGGGATCTTCCTGGGCGCGGCGTTCCATCAGGCGATGGTGCGGCCGGGAGCGGCGCTGTTCGGGGTGCAGCCGACGGCGGGGGTGGCGAACCCGATGCGGGCGGTCGTGGATCTGCGCGCGCGTGTGATGCAGGTGCGCACGATCGGTGCGGGCGAGAGCGTCGGCTACGGAGCGACCTTCACGGCGCAGCGGCCGATGCGGGTGGCGACGATCGCCACGGGTTACGCGGACGGCTACCTGCGCGCGGGCAGCAACCGCGGCGCGGTCGCGGCCCGCGGTGCGGTGCTGCCGATCGTCGGGTTGGTGTCGATGGACAGCATCACCGTGGATGCGAGCGCGGTCGGCGAGACGCTCCGCGTGGGCGACATGGTCGAACTGATCGGCGCGGCGCGGACCCTGGACGCCGTGGCGCGCGATGCGGGCACCATCGGCTATGAAATCCTGACCGCCCTTGGCGGGAGGTATCTGCGTCGCGATCTTCCGGTGGGATAGGCCGGTGGACGGAGGTTGGCTCGATGCGGGTGGTCGTGCTCGGAAGCGGCGTGGTCGGGGTGTCGTCGGCCTGGTATCTGCGCGAGAGCGGGCACGAGGTGGTGGTGGTGGACCGGCAGCCGGGCGCGGGGCTGGAGACGAGCTTCGCCAACGCCGGCCAGGTCTCGCCCGGCTACGCCTGGCCGTGGGCGGCGCCCGGCATCCCGCTGAAGGCGGCCAAGTGGATGCTCACCCGACACGCGCCCTTTCGGCTCTATCCGCGGGCGGATCCGGCGATGTGGCGCTGGCTGCTGATGATGCTGCGCGAATGCAACGCGCGCTCCTACGAGATCAACAAGGGGCGAATGGTGCGGGTGGCGGAGTATTCGCGCGCCTGCCTCGCCGACCTGCGCGACACGACGGGGATCGAGTACGAGGGGCGTCAGGACGGCCTGATCCAGCTCTTCCGCACGCAACGGCAGTTCGACGCGGCGGCCAAGGACATCAGTATCCTGCACGCGAGCGGCGTCGAGTGCGCGCTCCTCGATGTCGACGCGTGCATCGCCAGGGAGCCCGGCCTGGCCGCGGCGCGCGGGCAGCTCAAGGGCGGCCTGTTCATGCCCGGCGACGAATCGGGCGACGCGCACCTCTTCACCCGCGCGCTGGCGGCGATGGCCGCCGAGCGCGGCGTCGAGTTCCGGTACGGGCGGACCGTCGAGGCGATCCTGACCGAGGGCGATCGCGTCATGGGCGTGCGGACCGATCGCGGCATGGCGAGCGGCGATGCCTATCTGGTGGCGCTCGGCAGCCACAGTCCGCGCCTGCTCAAGCCGCTCGGCATCGACCTGCCGGTCTATCCGGTGAAGGGCTACTCGATCACCGTGCCGGTGACGGACGCGGCGACGGCACCGCGCTCGACGGTGGCCGACGAGAGCTACAAGGTGGCGATCACGCGCCTGGGCGACCGGATCAGGGCGGGCGGCACGGCGGAACTGTCGGGCTACAACGACATCCTGCGTCCGGGCCGGCGGGAGACGCTGGAACGGTCGGTGGCGAGCCTGTTCCCAGGGTCGTGCGACTTCACGCAGGCCACGTTCTGGACCGGGCTGCGGCCGAACACGCCGGACGGCACGCCGGTCATCGGACGGGCGGGACGATGGACCAACCTCTGGCTCAACACCGGACACGGCACGCTCGGTTGGACGATGTCGTGCGGGTCGGGGCGGCTGGTGGGAGACCTGATCTCGGGACGGTTGCCCAACATCGAGTATCAGGACCTCTCGCTCGAACGGTACGCCGCCTGAAGGCCGTGAGTTCCGACCCCGGACCCGATCGGTTCGGCCGAGGACAGCGTCACGATAGTCGCCACGGCCGGCGGTCAACCGGCGCTTGACGAGGCGGAATAAGTTTCAAGTTCGTCGGCGACGCCGCCCGGGGCACGGCCTGCCGGACCGACGAGCGTCAACCCGCGGTTGACGAGGCGCCGATGGCGTCGATGACCATGTCGAACAGCTCGGTGGCGCGGTTGGTGCAGCCCACCGCGCCGCGGGCAAGCGCATCGGCGACGTGGGCGGGAAGGCGCGAGCTCGCATAGATGATCAACGGCGTGTGGTCGCCCCGCGCCTTGAGCGCGTCGAGCAGCGTGTAGCCGGCGCGCTGGTCGTCGCCCCTGGCCATGTCGGAGACGATCACGTCGAACCGCTCGACGGCCACCTCGGCCAGGGCGCGGTCGGTGCTGGAGGCGAGGACCGAGCGCACCCCGAACGCCTCGAGCGCCTGGCGCTCGTTGACGTTGTTGTTGGGCTCGTCGTCGACCCAGAGGATGCGGGCGTTGGCGATGCGGGCGATCTGGGCCTGGGTGAGGTCGTTGATGGTTCGCACGGCCTCCTTGGCGGCGTGGGCGGTGGCGGCGGGAGTCGGATCCTCGATCGGCCAGGCGCCAGACGCGGCGGCGCGCCGCGGCGGCCGGGCTGCGGCGCGTGGCGGTGGCCTCGAAGCCGCCGCCGCGCAGGGTGATCGAGCCGAGATGGGCGAGGAAATCGCCGAGCGCGGGGCCGAACCGGGCGAGCACGTAGACGATCAGGGCGGGCCAGATCAGGACCGAGACCAGCTGGGAGACGGAGGCGGTCAGCTCGGCGATCGCGTCGGCGTTCATGGGAGACATCCAAGATATAGGGGAGAGCGGGGCGCTGCCCCGCGCCCCGCCGGGGGCAGCGCCCCCGGACCTGCCCTAACTGGTTAGGGGGTTTGGGGTCGAGCTTGGGTCTTTTCTCAGGGCTGCGATCAGCGCCAGGGCGGGCAGGCAGGCGGCGATGGCGACCAGGTAGAAGCCGGTCCAGCCCAGATGCTGGGCGAGCAGGCCGGAGGCGCCGGCGAGCGTGCGCCAGGCGAGCGAGGCAAGGGACGACAGCAGGGCGTATTGGGTGGCGGTGTAGGCGGTCGAGCAGAGCGAGGACAGCCACGACAGGAAGGCGGCGCTGGCCATGCCCTCGGCGAACGCCTCGAGCGCCACCTTGGCGATCAGCACCGTGCGGTCGGCCCCGGCGTTGGCCAGGACGAGGTAGAGACCCAGCGACAGCATCTGCACCACGGCGCCGGACAGCAGCGCCCTGCCCGCCCCCAGCCTGAGGACGAGGAGGCCGCCGGCGGCGACTCCGAGCGCGCTGCCGGCGAGGCTGGGGATCGAGCTGGCGAGCGCGATGGCGGCGCGATCGAAGCCGAGATGGCGGTAGAAGGGAACCGCCAGCGTGTCGGCGAAGGCGGTGCCGAGATTGAAGACGAGGACGAGGGCGAGGATCGGGACGGCGCGCGGACGGCGCAGGATGTCGGCGAGCGGCTCCGCAACCGCGCCGCGCAGGCCCGGGCGGGCGGCCCCGGTGGGAACGGCGGGTTCGCGGGCCAGCAACGTGGGCAGCAGCCCGGCGAGCGCCAGGGCCGCCATCACGGCATAGGCGTCGTGCCAGCCGACCACACCGGCCAGCGCGATGGCGCCGGACTGGGCGGTGAGGATGGCGATCCGGTAGCCCCAGACATAGAGGGCCAGCGCCTCGCCCTGCCGTTCGGCGGCGTAGGTCTCGATCCGCCAGGCGTCGATCAGGATGTCCTGGCTGGCGGAGAGGAACGCCACCGCGACGGCGGTCGCGGCGAGCGCGGCGAGCGCGTGCGGGGGATCGGAGCGGCCGAGCAGGAAGATGGCGGCCGCGAGCAGGGGCTGGATGATGAGCAGCCAGCCGCGCCGGCGCCCGAGCGGCGGCGTGATGCGGTCGGCGACCGGGGCCCACAGGAACTTCAGCGTGTAGGGCAGGCCGATCAGCGCCGTGGCGCCGATGGCGCGCAGCGAGACGTGGCTCTCGGACAGCCATTGCTGCAGCGAGAAGTTGGTCAGAAACAGTGGCAGGCCGGAGCTGAACCCGAAGAGGAGCATCAGCGCCAGCTTCGCCCGCTCCGGTGCCGCGGGAGGAAGACCCGGTCGTGCCGGGCCTTCCTCGACGGCGGCGATCAGCCGGCGGACGAGCTGGTCTTGGCCTTATGGTGAGTGGTCGTGCGGCGGTGCTTGGTCGTGCGATGCGTCATGCCCGACGACATGCCCGTGCCCGACGAGGACGACATGCCGGTGCCGTTCGACGGCGCGGTGGCGGCCGGAGGCTCGGTGGTGGCGGGCGAGTTGCTGGTGGCGGTCTGCGCGAGCGCAGGGACCGAGCCGACGACGAGAGCGCCCGTGAACAGGGCAGTGGCGAGGCGGCGAGAGGCGAGGGTCATGGCGATCTCCGGATGTCGCGTTGGTCCGCCCGCGCGTTCGTCATGAGCGCCCGGGCGTCGCGGCCGGACCATACAGGCAGGAAATTGCGGCAAGAACCCGGTCCGCCGGTTTTCTTCAGGCGGTGACGTGGTTCGAACCGGCAAGTCGCGGATAAGTCACGGTTGGATCGGCGGGGAGACGGCAGGGGCGGCGCCCCTGCCCTCCCTAAGCGGCCTCGGTGTCGGAGCGGCGATCGGCCCGCTTGCGCTCGTGCGGATCGAGATAGCGCTTGCGCAGCCGAACCGCACTCGGCGTCACCTCGACCAGCTCGTCGTCCTCGATGTACGCGATGGCCTGTTCGAGGCTCATCCGGCGCGGCGGCACCAGGAGCAGTGCCTCGTCCTTGCCGGCGGCGCGGATGTTGGTGAGCTTCTTCTCCTTGATCGGGTTGACGTCGAGGTCGTTGGCCCGTGAGTGCTCGCCGAGGATCATGCCGACATAGACCTTCTCGCCCGGATCGACGAACAGCGTGCCCCGCTCCTGCAGCGAGAACAGGGCGTACTGGACCGCCCCGCCGTTCTCGGAGCTGATCAGCGAGCCGTTGCGCCGCCCCTCGATCGGGCCGGCCCAGGGCTGATAGCCGGCGAAGAGCCGGTTCATGATGCCGGTGCCGCGCGTGTCGGTGAGAAACTCGCCGTGGTAGCCGATCAGCCCTCGCGACGGGATCAGGAAGGTGAGCCGGACCTTGCCGCCGCCCGACGGGCGCATGTCCTGCATCTGGCCGCGGCGAAGGCTCATCTTCTCGACCACCACGCCGGAATACGGCTCGTCGACGTCGACGAGGGCTTCCTCGAACGGCTCCTCGCGCTCGCCGGCCTCGTTGAGGCGGGTGAGCACGCGGGGGCGGCCGATGGTGAGCTCGAAGCCTTCGCGGCGCATGGTCTCGATCAGCACGCCGAGCTGGAGTTCGCCACGGCCGGCGACCTCGAAGGCCTCGCTCTCGGAACTTTCGGTGATCTTGATGGCGACGTTGCCCTCGATCTCGCGGAACAGCCGGTCGCGGATCTGGCGAGAGGTGACCTTCTTGCCTTCGCGGCCGCCGAGCGGGCCGTCGTTGATGCGAAAGGTCATCGTCAGCGTCGGCGGATCGACGGGAACGGCGTGCAACGGAGCGGCGAGGTCGGGGGCGCCGATCGTGTCCGGGATGGTGGCGTCGGTGAGGCCGGCGACCGCGATGATGTCGCCCGCCTGCACCTCCTCGACGGTGACGCGGTCGAGGCCGCGGAAGCTCATCAGCTTGGTCAGGCGGCCGGTCTCGACCGTGCTGCCGTCGGCGCGCAGCACGCGGACGGGCATGTTGAGCTTGGCCACGCCCTGCTCGACGCGGCCGGTGAGCACCCGGCCGAGAAAATTGTCGTAGTCGAGGATCGACGCGATCATCGCGAACGGCGCTTCGCGGTCGACCGTCGGCGGCGGCACGTGGCGCAGCACGAGGTCGAACAGCGGGGCGAGGTCGCGGCGAGGCCCGTCGAGGATCTCGTCGGCCCAGCCCTGGCGGCCCGAGGCGTAGAGCATCGGGAAGTCCAACTGGTCGTCGTCGGCGCCCAGGGCGGCGAAGAGGTCGAACACTTCGTTGTGGACCTCGTCGGGTCGGGCGTCGCCGCGATCGACCTTGTTGACGACCACGATGGGCCGGATCCCCCGCGCGAGCGCCTTGCCGACCACGAACTTGGTCTGCGGCAGCACGCCCTCGGCGGCGTCGACGAGCACGATGGCGCCGTCGACCATGTTGAGGATCCGCTCCACCTCGCCGCCGAAATCGGCGTGGCCCGGCGTGTCGACGATGTTGACCCTGGTGTCGCGCCACTCGACGCTGGTGCACTTGGCGAGGATGGTGATGCCGCGCTCGCGCTCGAGGTCGTTGCGGTCCATCGCCCGCTCGGC
>CAXUBM010000087.1:0-7431 GCA_964249235.1 uncultured Acetobacteraceae bacterium
CCGAGCTGCCGCAGAGTGTCGACACGACCCGCCACCGGATCTTATCATCCCGCCGTTTGCAATCGCGGTGCCGAGCACCGATGCTCTCCGCCTACGGACCACATGCGACCGCCACGTTCATCTCATCGCCGAGAAAGGCCGCACCGGCTGGCACAGAGCGACCGGATACGGCAGACGCAACCAGGTCGAGACCGCGACACGCCGATACAAGCACCTCACTGGTGCCGAACTCCGCGCTCACACCTTCGCTGCTCAGCAAGCCGAAACTGCTCGGCATCGCCGCGCTCAACAGGATATCCGCGTCGCCAAGCCGGTCTCTGTTCGTCGGCACTGATAGCACCCGCATACAGTCGTCCGTCGCTTCGACCAAGTCCGTGCACCGACGCCGGCCTCCACGCTAGGTGCACCAGCGTAGAGATCCGATCTGCCGGTTCTGGGCTCCGCCTGACCCGGTGATGAGCGCGACATTCTCGTGCCACCCAGTCTGACTACGGCTAAGTGAGCTCATCACGTATTGTGACAACCGGGGTTCTCGTGCTGGAACTCCAAAGTATCGATTTATCCCAAATAAGGGACAAACGAGCGAGAAACGCGAGGCACTAACGACCTACTAGGGCTATCAAAGTCTCCCCTCTGGAGCTATACGTCTGAATGGGCTGCTGCCCTAACGGTCAAAGGAACATTGACATGCAGAACGGGCTCTCAATTATTTCGGCCGCTTTCGTCCTCGCAGCCGCAACGGCTACGTCGGCTTTTGCAATGCCGTTGCCGCGCGACGCGGCTCGGGCTGACCGTGCCGCTGTCCAGATGCCGAGAATCTCAGCCTCCGCGACGACGATGAAGCCGAGCCGGTTCCACAAGGCGGCTTTCCACGTGGGGATCATTCATAGCTATCCCTGAGTGATCGCGGAAGGATGGTCGGCAGAGCAGTCGACCTTCCTCTTGTTACGACGCCTTCTCTCGTATCCAAGTGAAAGGCGCTCTCGTAATTTCACCCGGATACTGACTAATTAACCCTGGCCTCGATATCGCCTCAGGTATTACTTCAGGACGAACGGTGCGAACGGGTGTGCTTCATTTCTTCCGACGAGGACTGTGGGCGACACTTCTCTTCTCTCCCCTGCTCCTTTTCGCGGACGCCCCGAGTGCCCTTGCCGCTCGCGTGGGGCTTCGTGGCTACGGTAAGGTCGACGGCCTCGGAGACCTCAATAACACCTGTGTCGAACAAGCAGCCAACGGATCGATCCTGGCGTGCTCGAACCGCGGCCTCTTCGACTACGACGGCCGCCGATTCAGGTCGCTCGGGGTCCAGCAGGGTCTTCGCCAGGGCGGCATCATCTATGACTTGGCGCAGGACAAGGACACTCGGCTCTACGTCAGCTACCCGGATGCTCTCTATGTGTCCGACAAGCAGGTCAAGAATGCTCCCGTCGACACTACGTTGAGGTTTCGGTCAGTTCCGTTAGGACAGACATACTTCAACCATCACCATTATCAGATCGTCTCCTGGACCGGTGGCTTAGCGGTCATCGTTAATCAACACCTTCTGAACGTAAGCTACGGTGCGTCCGACCAGCCGCGCGTTGAGCCGATCGGCTATCTCAGAGCCGAGCAAAAGCTCTTGGGCGAACTGACGAGCGTTCGGTCAGTTCGCGGCGAATTGTGGACGACGTCTTACGATGGGCGTGTGTGTTCGGCGACGCCCGGCAAAGTTCGCTGCTTTGGACCTTCTGACGGACTGCCCGACGTCTCTTGGGCCGACGTCGAGGCCGGCGATGAGCAAACGGTCGTCGCCCGGTCGGACACCACCATGGCGACCATCTATCCGATGACGAACCGGGTAGTCGTCGAGCAGCTCCCAGATCAGGGCCAATGGCCCGCCATGACCCGACCACTTCTGGGGTTCTTTCGCGACCCGCTCGGCCGCCTAGTCACTCAGTCTTCCGTCGGCCTTATCGTGCGAACGCCGAGCGGATGGAAGCCGCTCGTGTTCGGAGACAGCAGCGTCGCAGGCGTCGTCAGCTCCGCCATGGCCGACCGCGGCGGCCAACTCTGGATCGGCACCGTGGGTCACGGTGTCTATCGCGTCGTGGGCTACGGCACCTGGGAAAGCTTCGCCGGGGATGACGGTCTCTCGGACAACATCGTCTGGAGCACGGCTCGCGACCCGGCGGCCCATCTTTGGGTCGCCACCGACAAGGCCCTGGACGAGTTCGAGGACGGGCAGGGGCAACTCACGCCGATACATGTCTATCCGGGCTCGTCCTTCGCGATGACGGTTGGCCCTGACGGTCGGATTTGGGCATCGAACGGGACCAGCGGCCTCCGCATCTTCGATCCCTCGTCGGGACAGGTAACGCTGCTCAAGGTCCCCCCCATCGACGAAATGGTCACCAGCGGAAAACAGGTATGGATCGGAACGGAGTTGGGCCTCTTCGACGCCAAGCCGTCGCCGTCCGGACCTCCGGTGATAAAGCGGGCATCAACCGCGACGCTTCCGGTGTCGGGGATCGCTCCGGACGCGGTCGGAGGCGTGTGGTTCACATCGGGCGGCAAGCTCGCCTATCGAAGCAGTAACGGAAGCACTGCCATCCGACTGATTCGCTGGCCCCGAGGCGACTTCGAGCCGCTGTGCATGTCCGAGATCATTAATGGCGCGATGTGGGTCGGAGGCGCAGGTGGCCTCTATCGGGTGCGGCCCCACGGTAATCGCATAGTAGCCCTGACCTTCTTCGGCGCATCCGAGACGCTCGAGGACACCGTCGTCGCTGCCTTTGCCGACCGGGCGGGACGAATCTGGATCGGCACCGGCAGCGGCGTCTCTGTGTTCGACGGCAAGCGGTGGGTGTCCGCCGACACCAGCTCAGGCCTCGTCTGGAACGACGTGGATCAGAATGGCATCAGCGGCGACGCCGACGGCTCGATCTGGATCGCGACCGGCAACGGTCTCTCGCACGTACTGCGCCCGGACACGCTTTTCGACGCTAGACTGCCCGAAGTGAACATCAGCGAAGCGTCGCTTGACGGTACGAGACTTACGACCCGTCGCGTCGGCTACACCACCGCTCCTCTCATCGTGCATCTCGGGACCACGAGCTACGGTTCCGAAGGATCGATCACCTTCCGCTACAAAATGCTCGGCGTGGATCAGACCTGGGCCGACACGTCGACGGGGTTCGTGCGCTACCCCACCGCGCCGCCGGGGCACCATAAGCTAATCACCTACAGCTATGATTCACTGTCGCATCGTGCCTCGCTGCCAGTCACGCTCGACATTAGGATGGCGTGGCCCTGGTGGCGCCAATGGTGGGCCGAGCTGCCGGCGTTGCTGGCGGTCGCCGGCTTCTTCTACGCTCTTTGGCGAGCCCGGCTTCACGGCCTTCTTCGTCGCCAAGCCGAGTTGGAACGGTTCGTCGCGGAGCGCACGAGCGAAATCCTCGCAGCACAGACGACGCTAGAGGAACAGGCGGAGGTTCTAAGAAGACAGGCGGAGGCGCTGCGAGTACAGGCGACACAAGACGGGTTGACCGGGCTGCTGAACCGAACCGAGGTGCAGAGGAGACTGGCAGTCGACCTCACCGCACCGGACGCAACCCACGAAGTCGGGGTGGCCTTGCTCGACATTGACCACTTCAAGCAAGTCAACGACAAGCATGGGCATCTCAGTGGCGACCACGTTCTTCAGGAAGTAGGCAAACGCATTCGCGAGGTCATCGTCACGCGCAATTACGCCGGGCGCTACGGCGGCGAGGAGTTCATGGTCGTGATCGACGACCGCGACGGGAGTGGTTCTTTGCAAGTGATCGACCTGCATGCCCGCATTCGCGACGAGTGCTTTGTTCTTTGTGAGATGCCTGTAAGGATCACCTGCTCAATCGGCCTCGCATGGGCGAGAACAGGCGATGAATGGGAGCACCTAGTGGCGCGCGCCGATGCCGCCCTCTACGCGGCTAAACATCAGGGACGAGACATGATCGTCGAGGAGACCCCCGCCCGACCATCAGCTTCGGACGACGGGCCTAGCAGTGATAATCTCAGGCACGATCAAATTCCGAAGGACCATAACGGAGATTAGGTCCCCGCTCCCGCTGAGGAGGGGTTTAAGGTGCAACGGAACGGAAAGGCTGATTAAGGATGGTCTCGTCGAGTTCACCGTCGTCTGCCCGCAGATCTCGCAGTGGTCGCAGCTCTCCGCGCGCAAATGGGTTAGGCAGGAAGCAGGCATACCGGCCGAACATCTTCATGTGCTCGAAGCCGAGGAGTGCGAGGCGCGCTGCGCCCCGGTGTTTCGGGCCTTCGTGCTGCCGGCGGACTTCTAAACGCCGATGCTACCCTCCCCGAGTAAAGCCCCTGATGGCGGGTGCAAAGCGAGGTGGACGAAGCTGGATGTAGAGCCGATTGGAGCCGGTCGTTCCCCGGATTGATCTTTCGTAACCGACATCTTCGCGAGCCCGCCCGCGATTAGTTGGACTGTCGTCATCAGCGTAGTCGGCTTTCTGGGCCAGACCATCGTGACGAACGTCGTATACAGCAAGTCCGAGAGTTCGCCATAAGCACGAGGTTCGGCTGCAGGACGAGAAGATCACGCTCGACATCTTCGACCGCTGCTTCGCCATGTTTAGCAACGCTCTCGAGACCGTGCTCACGTGGCCGAGAAACCATCTGACGAGCATCAGGCGATAAGGCGATGATTCTTGGCTTATCGAAGGCAAAGCTCCTTTTCGGCAGCGAGCCGCGTGTGACGGCAAGGAGCACCCGGAGGTCTACAGGCTGGATCTTCAATGGATGCTGAATAGCAAGATGGAGGTTGATTAGACCCTTTGGGGTGTAGTCAACAGATAACTCGTCAAGCTGGGATCCACAATCACGCCGCGCCTGAGCTTCGGCTGACACCTCTGCCCGGGTGTAGAGGGAAGCGAGCGCGAGACGTTCGGAGGCGCCGGTGAAGGTCTCGGCGTGTCCGACACGCACGACGCTCCCATTAACAGACTTCGTGAACAGGCGTGTTCGGAACCGTCTTTTAGGTCTTCGCTAACGCGGCAACGCCGCCGAGGATGGGCTTGCCGTGAAGCTAACACTTGCCGTCATGCCGCCGGGTCTATGACAAAGTCGTTCGCGGGGCCCCGACCGTGCTCGGATCTGCGGCAAGCGACTACGGCCAATGGTGCTCGTGCTGGTCGAGAGCATGGAGCGGCACGGTCATCTGCAACTCGTGGCCGAGGTCCGCACCCGCTTGCTGGCGATGAGCGCAGCGACGATCGACCGCGCGTTGCGCGTTGCGCGAGGTCAGAGGGCAAGCGGTTGGGCGGCGCCGCCGTCGACGCAGGGTCTGTCGGTCCATCTCGGCCCGGCGCGCGGCGTTAAGCCGAGAACAAACCATGGCGAGCTCAAATTGCCGTTGGCTCTACTCCCCGTCTCGGCTAGCGGCAGTAAGCAAGCGGAGTTCGCCGCTAGACGATCCTGCCGTGTGATCCGGACCGACGCGCTCATCGTCACCTTCAACGCGTTGAGGCGCCACCGATGTGATCGAAATCACAGACCGGAACTCCGGGGAATTCTGTTTGAGAGCGGGCTTAGCCATGGCTGGTATGTCTATGCAGCGCTGGGTTACCGCTTGTGGTGTGCCTGCCGCGAACGACGGATAGCCGTTCGCGGGTGAGTGGGACCGGAGCTCGTCACGTAGACCATTGATCGCGCTTGAGGAGAAACACCCGATGCGATGAGTGCTGATTGAGGGTGACAGCGAATTGGCATCCTTGCTGACGGTTCTGCTGCAGGCTGTTAGGTTCTACGTGGACCATGCCGGCACCGCCGCCGATGCGGAAGCGCTATTACGCTCCCGCGACTGCGTCGCAGCGATCTTCGATCTCGGCCTGCCGGATGGTAGCGGGCTGGAAGTCCTCCGCAGGGTACGCGGTGATCGGCATACTGGGCGTCGCGCGCTTCCGGTCTTGGTGCTGACGGCGCGCGGCGCGGTGTCGGAACGGGTGCAGGGACTCGATCTTGGCGCAGATGACTACATGACGAGGCCGTTCGCCTTCGAGGAACTGAAGGACGCCTGACCGCCCTTCTACGCCGTCCTGGCGCGCTGCTGGGCCAGCGGCTGACCTCGCCGACGTCGCGCTGGACACGGTATCACGTGAGGTCGCGATCGGCGCCTGATCGCTGCACCTGCCGCAACGCGAAACCCAGCTGCTCGAGTTGCTGCTGCGCCGTGCCGATCGAGTGATGCCGAAATCGATTGCCGAGGATCAGCTCTTCGGGGCCGATGACGAACTCGGGTCCAATGCCGTAGTCGCGAGCCATTGCTCCTAACCGGTGTCTATGGCTCTCTCCTGACATCCCTTCCGACGCGGCGCCATTTCGCGGGACCGATGTTTCGCAACGTGATCGCCTTTTGTTAGAGTGCTTGGATGCTCAATCGACTTGGAAGTGGAACGTCTCTCGATCCAACCATCTTCCACGAGAAATGGTGGCTTGAGGCGGCTTCGAATGGCGAGGCGCGCGAGGTCGCGATCGAGCAGGGCGGCCGCGTCGTTGGGCGGCTGCCGTTCCATCGGCTGCGGCGCCGCTTCGGCTTGAGCTCGATCGGGCAGCCGCCGCTCACCTACGCGCTCGGACCGGCGATTGCGGCCCTGCCGGACGGCCGGCTGCCCGCGATTCAGAAGCGGATCGCGATCACCCGGGACCTGATCCGCGCCCTCCCGAAGGCGCCACACGTCTCATTCCGCCTGCATGGCGGTGTCTTTGACACGCTCGCCTTCGAGGCGGAGGGGTTCAGATGCCGCCTCCACTACACGGTCGAGATCGAGCCGGACAATGATGCCGTCCTGTGGCGTGCGATGCGCGGCAAGACAAGAAACGTGATCAGGCGTGCCGAGGAACGTCTTTTGGTCCGCGAGGTCGACGACATTGACGCATTCCTCGACTTCTACGCTGAGAACCTCGGTCGCCGGAATCGCATCAACGCCTATGCGCGGTTGGTGACCCATCGCGTGATCCGCGAAACGTATGCGCGGCGATCGGGGTTGATCCTCGGTGCGACGGACCAGGCGGGCGCGTTGCAGGCCGCGATCCTGACCGTCTGGGACCCTCGTGCGGCGTACTACCTGATGTCGACGCGCCGTCCGGACAGCGCGAGTGGCGCGAACTCGCTCCTGATCTGGCATGCGCTCCGTCAGGCCGCTGCCAACGGCCGCATGTTCGACATGGCCGGACTGCATGTCCGGAAAGGCGAGCTCCCTAACATGCTCCTTCTGACCGGGTTTGGCGGCGTGGTGAAGCCAAGATACTTCGTCGAACGCTCCACCCGTCTCATCGCCGCCGCTCGCTCGCTCGTGTGCTGATAGGAGCCTCTCCGAGAGACCTCGACCCGCCGTCGTTGCTTTTCGACGCGATATGCTACTTGCCGCTCGATGGCTATCTCAACGG
>CAXUBM010000088.1:0-4292 GCA_964249235.1 uncultured Acetobacteraceae bacterium
CGGACGAGGTCGCGTGGGACGTCTGCGCCCCCCGGGCGGGGCGGGGCGGACGCGGAGCTGGGTACCGCGGGCGCGACCGCGGGGCGGATCGCCCCGCTCGAGCGGGGCGGCGGCGGCTCCGCGTTCGAAGGCCATGCGCCAGAGCGCGCGGTCGCGGACGACCTCGACCTCGAGGCGCTCGGCAAGGGCGTTGACGACCGAGGCGCCGACGCCGTGCAGGCCGCCGGAGGTCGCGTAGGCCTTGCCGCCGAACTTGCCGCCCGAATGCAGCGTGGTGAGGATGACCTCCAGCGCCGAGTGATGCGGGAATTTCGGATGGGGATCGACGGGGATGCCGCGGCCATCGTCGCGGACGGTCAGCCAGTCACCCGACTCGAGGCGGACGTCGATGATCCGGGCATGGCCGGCGACGGCTTCGTCCATGGCGTTGTCGATGATCTCGGAGGCGAGGTGGTGGTAGGCGCCCTCGTCGGTGCCGCCGATATACATGCCGGGACGGCGGCGGACGGGCTCCAGCCCTTCGAGGACCTCGATGTCGGCGGCGCTGTAATCGTCGGCCGCGCGGGCGTGGTCGCGGGCGGGCGCGACGGCGTTCTTCGCCGGCTGGATCCTGGCGACAGGAGCGGCGCGTCGGCGTGACGAAGGCGGGTCCTGGAAGAGGTCGCTCATGCGCGGGGCGTGCGCTCGGGGGCGGTGGTGGTCAAGGCGGCCACAGAAAGAAGGCCCCGGAACGGATCCCGGGGCCTTCCGGCATTGTCAGCGGGCGAACCCGCTTCGGCGTGGGTCGATCAGGACCACGAGGTCCCGACGGTGAGGATCCAGGCCTGGGCGGACTCTGCCCTCGGATGACAATGAGACACTGGATCACCTCCTTTCAGCTGGTTGCGTGGCCATAGCATGTGCGCTGGTGACGGAATGTTTCAAGCGATTCGTTGATCGGGCGCTTACGTTGCGGTGCAGCGTGACCAAACACACATAGGAAAATATCTCGTGATTGGAGCCATCGGTTGGGGCTTGTCCTCTTCGCCCTGAAATACCGGGTGACGTTCTACGTCCTGGCGGTCTTCATCCTGCTGGCGGGCGGCGGGTCCGCCGTGATCATGCGCAAGGACGTGCTGCCCGAGGTCGGCATCCCGGTCGTCAACGTGCTGTGGACCTACACCGGGCTCGATGCGCCCGACATGCAGAACTACGTCACGTCCTACGAGGAGCTCGCGATCTCCAACAACGTGGTCGGCATACGCAGCATGGCGAGCACCACGCTGCAGGGCATCACGCTGACGAAGATCTACTTCTACCAGGACACCGACATCAATTTCGCCCTGAGCCAGGTGATCGCGGCGACCAACGCGATCAGGGCGCAGCTGCCGCCGGGGATCCAGCCGCCGATCGTGCTGCGGTTCGACGCATCGTCGGTGCCGGTGATCCAGCTCGCGGCGACGTCGACCAGCGAGAGCCAGGCCCAGGTCTACGACTACACGCGCTTCCAGATCCGGCCGGTGCTGCAGAACACGCACGGGGCGACGATCCCGCCCCCCTATGGCGGGCAGCCCGAGAACGCGCAGATCGACCTCGACATCAACAGGCTGAACGCGTTCAGCCTGACGCCCGAGGCGGTCTTGAATGCGATCACCTCGCAGAACCTGATCCTGCCGTCGGGGCTGGCGAAGTTCGGCGCGACGCAGTTCGTCATGAAGCTCAACAGCGTGCCGTCGGTGCTGAGCCGGCTGAACGACATCCCGATCACGGTGCGGGACGGGCAGCCGATCCTGGTGCGCGACGTCGGTTGGGCGCGGGCAGGCGGCTCGCCGCAGCAGAACGTGGTGCATGTCGACGGCAAGCCCGGCGTGCTGCTGTCGATCCTCAAGAACGGGCCGACCTCGACGCTCGACATCACGGCGCACGTCAAGGATTCGCTGCCGGGGATCAAGGCGGCCGCACCCAAGTCGATCAAGATCGTCTCGCTGTTCGACCAGTCGGTGTTCGTGACGGGGGCCATCGGCGAAGTGGTGCGCGAAGGCGCGATCGCGGCCGGGCTGACCGGGCTGATGATCCTGATGTTCCTGGGTTCGTGGCGGGCGACGCTGGTGGTGCTGGTCTCGATCCCGCTGGCGATCCTGTCGTCGCTGGCGGTGCTGGCGCTGATCGGCGAGACGATCAACCTGATGACGCTGGGCGGCCTGGCGCTGGCGATCGGCATCCTGGTCGACGACGCGACGGTGGCGATCGAGAACACCTACCGGCTGCTGGAGGAGAAGCGGCCGTTCCGCGAGGCGGTGGCGCACGGGGCGGCGGGGATCGCCAAGCCGGCGCTGATCTCGACGCTGGCGATCTGCTCGGCGTTCGTCTCGGTGCTGTTCCTGACCGGGGCGGCGAAATACATCTTCACGCCGCAGGCGCTGGCGGTGGTGTTCGCGATGCTCGCCTCGTATCTGCTGTCGCGGACGCTGGTGCCGATCCTCGTCGACGTCCTTTGCAAGAACGAGGGTCACGGCGAAGCCGAGGACGGGCAGGCCGAGGAGCCGAGGGGCGGGCGAATCGCGCGCGGCTATGCGGCGTTCCGCGGTCGGTTCGAGCGGGCCTTCGCGCGGTTCCAGCTCTTCTACGAGGCGCTGCTGGTGGCGTCGCTCGAGCATCGGGGACGGACGCTGGCGGTGGCGGGGTCGGCCATCGTGGTCGCCTCGTGCATGTTCGTCTTCCTCGGTCGCGACTATTTCCCGCCGGTGAGCGGTGATTCGCTGACGCTGCACGTGCGGGCACGGCCGGGACTGCGGATCGAGGACGCGTCGCGGGTCTTCGAGCAGGTGGAGGACACGATCCGCGCGGTGGTGCCGAAGCGCAACATGCGCGATATCGTCGACAATATCGGGCTGCCGACGATCACCTATAACCTGGCGTTCAATGACGGCACCTTCGTGGCCTACAATGACGGCCAAGTCTTGGCGACGTTCAAGCCGGGCAGCCCGGTGCAGTCCTACGTCAAGAAGCTGCGGATCGTGTTGCGGCAGCGTTTCCCGGACACGGTGTTCTATTTCCAGCCATCGGACATCATCACGCAAATTCTGGATTTCGGCACGCCGTCGCAGATCGACGTGCAGGTCACCGGCAAGCACGCCAAGCAGGACATCAAGGTGCTGCAGGACTTGAAATACCGGATCGCGCGGGTCCCCGGCGCAGTCGACACCCACATCCAGCAGATCCTGGATGCGCCGGACTACTCGGTGACGGTCGACAGGCAGCGCGCCTCCGAGCTGGGGCTCTCGATCCAGCAGATCGCCGACCAGGTCAACATCGCCACGTCGGGGTCGTTCCAGGTCAGCCCGGCGTTCTGGACGGATCCGAAGACCGGCGTGCCGTGGCAGCTCTGGGTGCAGGCGCCCGAATACAGGCTCGACACGCTGGGCAAGGTGCAGGATCTGCCGCTGAGCGCGGCCGGCAGTCCGGGCGGGGCGATCAACCTGTTCCGCAACGTGGCCAGCTTCCGGCGCGGGGTGGAGCAGAGCGTGCAGACGCGGCTCAACTCGCAGCCGACCTGGGACGTCTACGCGTCGGTGCAGGATACCGACCTGGGGTCGGTGGCGGGGCCGATCACGCGGATCGTGGCCGACGAGCAGAAACATCTGCACGCGCCCGATAAGATCGTGGTGCGCGGCCAGATCGAGAGCATGAACGACGCGTTCCTGCATATCGGACTTGGGCTGGGGGTGGCGGTGATCGCGGTCTATCTGCTTATGGTTCTGAACTATCAGAGCTGGGGCGATCCGTTCGTGGTGCTGTGCGCGCTGCCGATGGTGTTTTCGGGGGTCGTGTTCTCCTTGTTCATCACCGGGACCAGCTTTTCGATCCCATCGCTGATGGGGGCGATCATGAGCGTCGGTGTGGCGAGCGCCAATTCGATCCTGCTGGTGACGTTCGCGCGCGAACACCGCGAGGAGACGGGGGCGTCGTCGCTGGAGGCGGCGATCATGGCGGGCAAAACGCGGTTGCGCCCGGTGCTGATGACGGCGGGTGCGATGTTCGTGGGACTTGTCCCGATGGCGCTGTCGCTGGGCGAGGGCTCGGAGGCGAACGCGGCGCTGGCGCGCGCGGTGATGGGCGGGATCGCGTTCGGGACATGTTCGACGCTGCTGTTCGTGCCGTTCCTGTATACGGTGCTGAGGTCCGCACCGGTCCGGGCGCCGGAGAACTACATATGAGCGGTGACGACAAGCGGCCACGCCTGCCGGCCAAGCGGCTGGCGCTGGGCGTGGGGGTGCCGATCGCGGAGTAGATCTCGGTGGTCGACATATCAA
>CAXUBM010000088.1:4302-7415 GCA_964249235.1 uncultured Acetobacteraceae bacterium
GCTGTCGCCGATCTTCGTTGCGGTGTTCCTGCTGATCGCGGTGGGCGTGATCGGGCGCATCGAAACGGACCACGCCGCGGACGAGACCGTCAATCAGACCGAATTGGCACCGGAGGTGCAGTTGGCGACCGCCAAGCGCGACGACGCGCCGGTAACGGTGGCCTTGCCCGGGCAGACGGCGAGCTTCGACACCGCGTCACTGTTCCCGCGCGCCACCGGCTACATCGCCGAGCGGCGGGTCGATATCGGCAGCCGCGTGCGCAAGGGCGACCTGCTGATCCGGATCTCGGCCCCGGACACGGATGCGCAACTGGCGCAGGCGCAGGCGCAGGTGGGTCAGCTGGAGGCCGCCATGCTGCAGGCGCAGGCGCAGCTCAAGTCGGCGACCGACAGCAGGAAGCTTGCCGATCTCACCAGCAAACGGACCTCGACGCTAGCCAAAGAAGGCTGGTCGCCGGAGCAGTCGGCGGACAATGACAGAACGACCAAGCTGGTCAGCCACGCCAGTGTCACGACGGCGCAGGCCGGGATCGCGGTGGCCGAGGCCAATCTGCGCGCCCAGCAAGCGCCCGTGCAGCGGCTGCAGGCGCTGGTCGGTTTCGAGCGGGTGATCGCGCCCTTCAACGGGGTGATCACGGCACGCAACACCGACATCGGCGACCTGGTTCAGGCCGATAGCAACAACACCGGAACGCCACTGTTCACCGAGGTGTCCGACGACGTGCTGCGCACGGACGTCTACGTGCCGCAGAGCGAGGCGGTCGGCGTCAGGGACGGGATCCAGGCCTCGGTGACGCTGCCGGAACTGCCGGGGCGGGTGTTCCGCGCCACCGTGTCGCGCAGCGCGGTGGCGGTGGCGGACGCGTCACGCTCGATGCTGACCGAGATCGACATCCCCAATCCGGACCACACGCTGCGGCCGGGCCTCTACGTGAACATCGCCTTCAAGGTGCCGCGGCCGCACCCCGTGGTGACGGTGCCGGACGCTTCGGTGATCTTCAACAGCGACGGGCTGCAGGTGGCCACCGTCGAGGGTGGCCACGCGCACATGCGACGCATCACGATCGAGCACGATCTGGGCACGACGGCGGAGCTGTCGGCAGGGCTGCAGGGGGGCGAGCAGGTGATCGTCAGCCCGCCCGCGGACTTGGTGGACGGCGAGGCGGTCAAGGTGCCGGACGACAAGGGGCAAGGGCATGGCAAGCGGGTGGCGTCGGTGCGGATGCCGCCGGCCTGAAGGAGGCGGGGGCAGAGCCCTGGCCTCGTTGGAACTGTTCGGGTTTGGTGTGCTTCGGATCCCCTAAACAGGGGAGTGCGGCCGTGGACGCCCAGACTTACGAGCGGATGGACACGGACATCCCGGCCCGGCTGGATCGGCTGCCTTGGAGCCGGTTTCACGCGATGGTGATCACCGCCCTCGGGGTCACGTGGATCCTCGACGGGCTCGAAGTGACGATCGTGGGGTCGATCGGTCCGGCATTGCAGTCGCGCGCCTCGTTGAGCATGAGCCCGAGCGACATCGGGCTGGCGGCTTCGGCGTATATCGGCGGCGCGGTGTTGGGGGCGCTGTTCTTCGGCTGGCTGACGGACCGGGTGGGACGGCGGGCGATCTTCACGGTGACGCTGGGTGTCTACGTGCTGGGCGTGCTGGGATCGGCGTGCTCGATCGGCGTGGCGACGTTCGCGTTGTCGAGGTTCCTGACGGGGTTCGGGATCGGCGGCGAATACGCGGCGATCAACTCGGCGGTGGACGAGATGACGCCGGCGCGGATGCGTGGACGCGTCAATCTGGCGGTCAATGCGAGCTATTGGGCCGGGGCGGCACTGGGTGCGGCGGCGTCGATACTGGTCACCAGCCGCGCGTTCGCGCCGGACATCGGTTGGCGTCTGGGCTTCGCGGTGGGTGGGCTGCTCGGGCTGCCGGTGATCTGGCTGCGCCGGTTCGTGCCGGAAAGCCCGCGCTGGCTGGTGACGCACGGGCGTGCGGCCGAGGCGGAGAAGGCGACGCGGTCGATCGAACACGCGGTGTCGAGCCTGGGACACCATCTGTCGGCGCCGAAGGGGAGGTTGTCGATCCAGCCGCGGCCGAGTTTCGGCATCGGCGTGGTGCTGAGGGCGATGTTCGTGACGCACCAGAAGCGCAGCCTGCTGGTGGTGGTGTTGATGCTGAGCCAGGCGTTCCTGTTCAACGCGATCTTCTTCACCTACGGCCTGGTGCTGACGAAGTTCTATCACGTGCCGCCGAGCCATATCGGGTTGCACATCCTGCCGCTGGCGGCGGGCAACCTGTTCGGGCCGTTCCTGCTCGGGCCGCTGTTCGACACGGTGGGGCGGCGCCGGATGATCGGCGGCACGTTCGCGGCGTCGGCCGTGCTGCTGGTGGCGACCGCCGTGCTGTTCGGGACCGGAGAGTTGAACGCGCTGACGCAGACGCTGATGTGGATGGCGATCTTCTTCGTGTCGTCATCGGCAGCGTGCGGCGCCTACCTGACGGCGAGCGAGATCTTTCCGCTGGAGACACGGGCGATGGCGATCGCGGTGTTCTACGCGTTCGGAACCGCGATCGGCGGGCTGGTGGCCCCGTTCGTGCTGGGGCTGCTGATCCAGACGGGGCAGGCCTGGTCGGTGGCGATCGGGTATGTGATCGCGGCGGTGCTGATGGGGCTCGGCGCGCTGGCGGAGTTCACGCTGGGCGTGGACGCGGAAGGAAAATCGCTCGAGGACGTGGCGCAGATCCTTTCGGTGTAGGACAAGCCAAGCGCTCACCCCAGCCCCCGGGATCCGGGGACCAGTTCGTGGTCACAGTGATGTCGACGGGGTGGCATCCGGCGGACCGAGGCGCGCCAGCCGGTCGCGCTCGACGACGACGGCGATGGATCGCGGCACGCCCGGCTGTGGCGGGATCAATCCCGCCTTCGGCGCCACCGGACGGCCGCAAGCCTCCTCAGCCGCGACCGACAAAAGGCATGTGGGTCGCCATGATGGTCATCGTCTGCACGTTGGCGTCGAGCGACAGGCTGGCCATGAAGAGCACGGCCCGCACCACCTCATCGAGGTCCATCATGGGTTCGACGCGGACCTCGCCGTGAGCCTGCAGGGCGCCGGCGCCCTGC
>CAXUBM010000089.1:0-7405 GCA_964249235.1 uncultured Acetobacteraceae bacterium
GGAGGGCGACGTGTCGCGACGGATCAGGGCGGGGCTGGTCGATCGATCGAGTGCGGCGTGGTTCCTGCAGGCGGCGCTGGATGCGAGCCGAGGGGCGCCGGAGTGAGCGGTTTGCACGAGCGGCTGCGTCACGAAACGAGGCACGCGCATTTGCGATTGGAAACCGACCTCGCGATCAAGGGCCGGCTCGGGGAGAGAAGCGACGTGACGCTCGTGCTGGCGCGCTTCTACGGATTTTTCGGGCCGCTCGAGGCGGGCGTGGCAGGGATGCTGGGGGCTTCGTCGCTGGATGGGCGGCGACGGCTCGCGGAGTTGTCGGCGGACTTGCAAGCGCTCGGACTGACGCAGGCGGAGTTGGACCGTTTGCCGGTCTGCGACGAGGCCGGCCGATTTGCCGACCAAGGCGAGGCGCTGGGCGCGCTTTACGTCACGGAGGGAGCGCGACTGGGCGGCCGGGTGATCGCGCGCGTGCTCCGCGAGGTGGACTGGGTGCCGGCGCAGGGGCTGCAGTTCTGGTCGGATGACCCGCGTACGGGCGGACTGTGGCGCTCCTACCTGGAACGGCTGGAAGCGCCGCAAACAGCACCGCTGGCCACGTCGGTCGTCAGCGGTGCCTGCGCCACTTTTGCACGGCTTCACCGATGGCTCGCACGGGGAGGCGTGTTCTGAGCCTTACACGCTTGCACGCCATCACACCTGAGGCTAGGAACGGCCCTCATCCGACCGGCAGGGCGCATAGCTCAGCGGGAGAGCACTACCTTGACACGGTAGGGGTCACAGGTTCAATCCCTGTTGCGCCCACCATCGCTTGGATCGGATCGGGACACGACGGCGAGCAGCCGTTCGAGGTCATCTGACTGTGAGCGTGCAGACGCTGGCTCCGGGCATCAACGCGACATTCCAGGTGACGCAGGCGGTGGGCCGATCGTTGCCGATCGTGGCGGCGTCGCCGCACTCGGGACAGGACTATTCGACGGAATTTCTAGCCACGTCGCGGTTGGAACTGCCTGCCCTTCGGCGAAGCGAGGACAGTTTCGTCGACGAACTGTTCGATTTCGCGCCCTCCATGGGCGTGCCGCTTCTGGCGGCGCGGTTCCCCAGGGCCTTCTGCGACGTCAACCGGGAACGGTGGGAATTGGACCCGGACATGTTCGCCGAACCACTCCCCGCCTATTGCAATGTCAACAGCAGGCGGGTCGCGGCCGGCTTCGGAACGATCGCGCGGGTGGTGGCGAACGGGTCGGCCATCTACCGGCGGAAACTGCGGTGGGACGAGGCCAAAACGAGGATCGAGACCTGCTGGGAGCCTTACCACGCGGCATTGAGCGAGCTGGTCGAAGGCGCCAGGATACGGTTTGGACGCTGTCTGTTGATCGACTGCCATTCGATGCCCGACGAGCCTTTGCCAAGGTCACGACCGCCGGCAGCCTTCGTCGTGGGCGATGCGCACGGGATATCCTGCGCCCCCGAGATCGTGGCGTCGATCGAACGCCAGCTACGCGCGACGGGCCTGCTCGTGCGCCGCAACGATCCCTATGCCGGAGGTTACGTGACGCGCCATTACGGTCAGCCCCGGTCAGGCGTTCACGTCGTGCAGCTCGAAATTGCGCGGCGCCTCTACATGGATGAATCCAGTCATCGCAAACGCGAGGGCTTCGTGCCGCTGCAGGCGAGGTTGCAGGCGATGATGGTGACGATCGCGCGGGAACTGGGACACTGAAAAGAACTGAGTTAAAAAAATGGCGGTGCCGAAGCACCGCCAAGTTTAGGGAGGAAACGTCCAAGATGTGATGCGGCAAGGCCAGCATCACGAAAAGGACGATAAGCGCGAGGCCGACGGGCGTCAAGGCTTTTTTTGCGATGCACCATCACCCGGGCCGGTCGGGTTCGTGGGGGAGATTCACGGCCGGTTAGGAGGTGGCGCGCAAAGTCGGCGCGATGCGGTTGAGCTCGATCCTTCTCGCCACCTGCCTTCCTTGGTTCACGCTCGCGCCGAATGACGCGCGCGCCGACGCCGGGGGTGCGGATCAGGCCCTGTGCCACGTGGCGACAGCGGCCGCCGAGCATGCGACTGGGGTGCCGGACCAATTGCTGACGGCGATCAGCCGGGTCGAGAGCGGGCGCACGGATCCGAACACGGGGCGCGCCGAGGCTTGGCCCTGGACGATCAACGTCGAGGGGGCAGGGCATCTCTATCCGAGCAAGCAGGCGGCGATCGCCGCAGTGACGAGCTTCGAGGCGCAAGGGGCGCGGTCGATCGACGTCGGCTGCATGCAGATCAACCTGCTTCAGCACCCCGAAGCGTTCACTTCGCTCGAGCAGGCGTTCGATCCGACGGCGAATGCAATGTTTGCGGCGCACTTCCTGACGGCACTGTTTCAGCAGACGGGAAGCTGGCCACACGCCGCGGCGGCGTATCACTCGCAGACACCGCAGCTCGGGCACGATTATCAGAACCAGGTCCTCGCGATGTGGGCACAGGGCGACGGGCCGGTGACGCGAACGGCCAGCCGGCCGCGGCCCGATCCTGGCAACGCCGGCAGCGTCGCCGAGGCGGCACCCTCGGATGCCAGCTCCGGCTCGCCGTTCGGCTCCGTGCAGGCGGCGCCGATCGCGTCGCGCTACGGTCCACGACCGACCATCCTGGCCGCGGGCGTCGGCCGCTCACTTGCCGAGTACAGGAGCCGGCCGATCGCGCTGGCCTCGAGGGTGCTTCCGCAACGGTTCTGACCTTTCGGGACGGAGGCACCGGATTGAATCCCGCCCGACGGACGTTCATATCGCGCGGGCAGCGTTCAAAAGGGGAGAAGGCGCATGAGCGACGCGTCAGCGACGGAAGAGCGGCCATTCGACGCGGAGGTCGGGCGCCTCCTCGACCTCGTCGTCCATTCGCTCTACTCGGATCGCGAGATCTTCCTGCGCGAACTGGTCGCCAATGCCGCCGACGCCATGGACCGCCGGCGGTTCGAGGCGCTGACGGAGCCGTCGAAGTCACCGCCGGACGGGGCGAAGATCCGGATCGCGCCCGACAAGGACGCCAAGGTGATCACGATCAGTGACGACGGCATCGGCATGGCGCGTGACGATCTGGCGCAAAATCTAGGGACCATCGCCAGGTCGGGAACCCGGGCGTTCGGCGAGCAGATCGGCAGCGCCGCCGCCGAGGACAGGCCGAGCCTGATCGGACAGTTCGGCGTCGGCTTCTACGCGGCCTTCATGGTGGCAGAACGGGTCGAGGTGGTCTCGCGGCGCGTGGGTGGCGAAGAGGCCTGGCGGTGGGCATCGGACGGGCGCGGCACCTACAATCTTTCGCCGGCGAGCCGGGACGTGCCGGGCACCGACGTCGTCTTGCACGTGCGCGACGATGCGAGCGAGTTCCTGGAGAGCTGGCGCCTGGAGTCGATCGTGCGAAAGTGGGCCGACCACATCACGGTCCCGATCACGATCACCCGAGACGGCGAAGAGGTCGCAGCCAACGAGGGCACCGCGATCTGGCGCAAGCCGAGAGCCGAACTGACGCCCGAGCAGCTCAAGGAGTTCTACCATCACGTCGCGCACGCGTTCGACGAACCGTGGGCGACGCTGCATTGGCGGGCCGAGGGATCGCTGGAATTCACGGCGCTGTTGTTCGTGCCGGGAGCCAAGCCGTTCGAGCCGCTTGAGCAGCAGCGGGAAAGCCGCATCAGGCTTCATGTGAGGCGGATGTTCATCACCGAGGAGGCGGAGTTGCTGCCGCCCTTCCTACGGTTCGTGCGAGGGGTGGTCGACACCGAGGACCTGCCGCTCAACGTGTCGCGCGAGATGCTGCAATCCACGCCGGTGCTGGCGCGGATCAGGAAGGCGGTGACCGGACGGGTGCTGACGGAACTCAAGAGCCGTGCCAAGGACGGAACCGATTACGCGGCGTTCTGGGACAATTTCGGCCCCGTCATCAAGGAGGGGATCTGGGAGGATGCCGAGCATCGGACCGAGGTGGCTTCGTTGTCCCGGTTCAAGTCCTCGTCGGTGGAAGGGTGGACGACGCTCACCGAGTATGTGGGCCGGATGAAGCCGGAGCAGGAGGCGATCTACTATCTGACGGGCGAAAACGCGCAGTCACTGGGCTCGTCGCCGCAACTCGAGGGGTTCAGGGCGCGCGGGTTGGAGGTGTTGTTGCTGTCCGACGCGGTCGACGCATTCTGGCCGGAGCGTCTCTACCAGTTCGAAGACAAGAAGCTGCGCAGCGTGACGCAGGGTCTGGCCGATCTGTCGAAGTTCTCGCCGGAGGGAGGGGAGGCCGAGGCGCCGGCCGATGTCGAGGCTCTGGTCGGGGCGATCAAGACCGCGCTCGGGGACCAGATTGCCGACGCGAAGGCATCGGACAGGCTCGTCGACAGCGCGGTGGTGCTCGGCGCGTCGAGTGCGGGGCCGGATCTGCAGATGCAGCGGCTGCTTCGACGGTCTGGCCAGGCACTACCCCCCTCCCCGCCCGTCCTGGAGCTGAACGCGAGGCACGCGCTGATCCGAGCGCTGGCAGACCGGGCAACGCGGGGTGAAAGCGTGGAGGAGCCGGCGCGGCTTCTTCTCGACCTTGCGCGGATCCAGGACGGCGAACCGCCTGCGGAGCCGTCGGCGTTTGCGCGCCGGGTGGCGGACGCGCTGGGCGCGACCTTGCGTGACTGAGGTGAAGATCGATCCCGGGCGCGACATGCTCGGGATCATCGACGTGCAGCCGACATTCATGCCCGGCGGCGAGTTGCCGGTCGCAGGTGGCGACGAGGTGGTGGCACCGATCAACCGGCTCCTCGAGGCGCCGTTCGGGCGCGCGTTCGCGACGCAGGATTGGCATCCGGCCGGCCATGCCTCGTTCGCGAGCCGGCATCCGGGTCGGGCGGCGTTCGAAGAGATCGAGCTGGGCGGCCGGCGGCAGGTCCTGTGGCCCGATCATGCCGTGGCGGGTTCGGCGAGAGCGGCGTTGGCGCCGGGGCTGAGAACGGACCGGATCGAATGGGTGGTGCGTAAAGGCACGCGTCTGGAGCTGGACAGCTACTCGGCGTTTTTCGACAACGACCGGGCCACACCGACGGGCTTGGCCGGTGCGTTGCGCGAACTCGGCGTGACCCGCGTGTTCCTCGTGGGTCTTGCCTACGATTACTGCGTCGCCTGGTCGGCAGAGGACGCGGCGAGGCTCGGATTCGACACCTTCGTCGTCGAGGACGCCTGTCGAGCGATCGGCTCGGTCGAGGAGACCCGCGCTCGACTGATCGCTGCCGGCGCCAAGGTCGTCACCAGCGACTCGCTAGTCTGATCGCCGGCGGTCCAGGGATCCGACCCCTGGCGTGGTTCGGGGCAGAGCCCCGAAACAATGTTCGGGCCCCGGAAATCGCCGCGCGGTCACATCCTGCGCGTAGGCTGCGGCGGCCTCGCTCACCGCTTTGCCAAGTTCGGCGTAACGTTTGACGAAGCGCGGCGTGAACGTGTCGAAGAGGCCCAGAACGTCGTCGCTGACCAGGATCTGGCCGTCGCATTCGGGCGACGCGCCGATGCCGATGGTCGGCACCCTCATCTCGCGGGTGATGGCGGCCGCGATCGGCTCGACGGTGCCCTCGAGGACGATGCAGAACGCGCCGGCATCGGCGATGGCGTGCGCATCGGCGCGAACCCGAGCGGCGTCCTCATCGGTGCGGCCGGTGGCGCGGAAGCCGCCGGCGACGTTGACCGCCTGCGGCATCAGGCCGACATGACCGCAGACGGGAACGCCGCGTTCGACAAGGAAGCGGACGGTGGGCGCCATCGCTTCGCCGCCTTCGAGCTTGACGGCGGCCGCCCCGGTCTCCTGGAGAATGCGCGCGGCGGAGCGGAAGGCCTGTTCGGGACTTTCCTGATAGGCGCCGAAAGGAAGGTCGACGAGGATGCAGGCGTGGCGTGAGCCGCGCACTACGGCGGCGCCGTGCGCGATCATCATCTCCAGTGTGACGGGAAGGGTCGTCGGCAGGCCGTAGACCACCATCCCGAGACTGTCGCCGACCAGCAACATGTCGCAATGCGGGTCAAGAAGCCTCGCCATGGTGGCGGTATAGGCGGTCAGACTGACGATCGGCGCCCCGCCCTTGCGTGCACGCAGGTCGGGGACGCCGAGGCGACGATCGGTCTTGGACACGTCGTGGTCAGGTGGTCTTCTTGTGCTTGCGATGGCCGGACATGTGGTAGCCGGCGGCCATGGCGTCCTTTTCGCACGCGTAGAAGCCGCGCTTGGACTTGCCGAAGTAACGATCGCCGCTGACGTGCAATGCCTTGGATGTGGGATTGGCCCAGACCACGGTGTCGCCACTGCACTTCGAGGTCGCGTCGCTCATCGACGTGTAATGAGCGGGCGAACCGCCCGTGTCGCTGGTGCCGGCGGCGGCGGGCGAGTTGCCGGCCGGCTGGCTCGGGGAGGACGAGGCGGGCGGCGGCGAAGCGGGATGCGAGGTCGTGGACGCTGACTGCGCGAAGGCGATCGCGGGCGCGAGGAGCACGGCGAGCGGAATGATTCGGATCACGCGATGACCTTTCGTGAGGATGGGACCGTTTTGGAGGGCGCACAGTCGCCCGGTTGCCAAGCGGGCGCAAGCTGCTAGAAGGCGGCTCGCGGATGGGTGCGTAGCTCAGCGGGAGAGCATCGCCTTCACACGGCGGGGGTCACAGGTTCAATCCCTGTCGCACCCACCATCCCCGATTGATCATGCCTTCAGATCGCGCTCGATCTGCTCGAGGGAGCGGCCCTTGGTCTCGGGCACGCGCGCGAAGGTGAAGGCGACCGCGAACGCCGTCATCAGCGCGAACAGGGCGAAGGTGGCGGCAGAGCCGATGCCGTGGATGAGCAGCAGGAAGCACTGGCTGACGACGATGTTCGAGCCCCAATTGGCGACGGTGGCGACGCTCATGGCGCGTCCGCGCACCGCAAGCGGGAAAATCTCGGAAATCAGCAGCCAGAAGACAGGGCCGAGGCCGATGGCGAAGAACCCGACATAGGCCGCCAGGCTGGCGGCGATCAGCCATCCGAGTGCCGCACCGGTGCCGAGCAGGAAGCCCAGTCCGAGCAGGCAAAGACTGACCGCCATGCCGATCAGCCCGGTCAGAAGGAGCACGCGCCGCCCGGCTCGGTCGACCAGCCAGATCGCCACCATGGTCAAGATTACATTGACCACACCGATCCCGGCGGTCGCCAGAATCGCGGCCGACGCCGAGGAGAGTCCGGCCGCCTGGAAGATGACCGGAGCGAAGTAGATCACCGTGTTGATCCCCGTCACCTGCTGGAAGATGGCCAGACCGATGCCGACGATCAGCGGCAACATCGCCGCCTTGTGGCCGAGCCGGCTTTCCGGTTTCGCTCGCACTTCCGGCCTGAGATCGGCGCGCAACTGGCCGAGTTCTCCCGCGATGT
>CAXUBM010000090.1:0-7401 GCA_964249235.1 uncultured Acetobacteraceae bacterium
TCCCCCGCCCGCCCGCGATCCGCACCTCCGCGATCACCTCGGATCCGTCCACCAGCGCCACGAACACCTCCGCCAGCGCCGTCCCGATCACCAGCACCGCGTCGCTCACAGCAACTGGCAGGCCTCGTCGAACAGCAGTCGCGGACTGCGCTCCGGCAGGTCCGTCCTGTCCGCGTAGCCGAGGCAGACCAGGAAGTTGCTCTTCCATCCGTGCGGGGCGAGGAACGTCCGGTCCACCGCCCCGTTGTCGAACCCCGACATCGGCCCGCAATCGAGCCCGAGCAGCCGCGCCGCCGCGATCAGGTAGGCTCCCTGCAGCGTCCCGTTCCGAAACGCCGTCTCCTCCGCCAGCCCCGTGTCGCCCGCGAACCAGGCCCGCGCGTCCGCGTGCGGATACAGACGCGGCAACTGCTCGAAGAAGGCCGGGTCGTAGGCCACCACGGCGATCACCGGCGCCGCCATCGCCCGCTCGACGTTGCCCATCGACAGCGCGGGCCGCAGCCGCAGCTTGGCGCCCATGCTCCTCAGGAACAGGAAACGCGCCGGCGAGCTGTTCGCCGACGTCGGCCCAAGCTTCGCCAGCTCATACACGGCCAGCAGCGTCTCGTCCTCGACCACGCGCTCCATCCAGCGCCATGCCGTGCGCGCCGTCCTGAACACCCGGTCCGCGGCGTCCGACAGATCGGGCGGCGGCGCTTCCTCGGTACTCGCCGCCGCCTCGTCCAAGCCTCAGGCCTCCACCTGCTCGACGGACACGACCTCGGGCACGTAATGGCGCAGCATGTTCTCGATCCCGTGCTTCAGCGTGGCCCGCGACGACGGACACCCGCTGCACGCCCCCTGCATGTGCAGCCGCACGACTCCCTCGTGGTAGCCGTGAAAGACGATGTCGCCGCCATCCGCCGCCACCGCCGGCCGCACCCGCGTGTCCAGCAATTCCTTGATCTGCTCCACCACCTCGGCGTCCTCCGGGCTGAATTCGCCGTTCGCCACATCCGCCGGCTCGCCCTCGATCACCGCCTGCCCCGACACGAAATGGTCCACCAGCGCCGCCAGCACCTGCGGCTTCAGCGCCGACCAGTCCTCGCCGTCCGTCTTCGTCACCGTCACGAAGTCCGATCCCAGGAACACCCGCGCCACACCGGGCTGCGCGAACAGCCGCAGCGCCAGCGGCGACCGTCCCGCCTGCGCCTCGCCGGCGAAGTCGGCCGTCGCCGTTCCCGGCATGACCATCCGTCCCGGCAGGAACTTCAGCGTCGATGGGTTCGGTGTGCCCTCGGTCTCGATGAACATTCAATCCGTCCTGCGCCAGTGTTGCCGTCCGTGGTGACGCGCCGCTTTCGCGCCGCCGCCCGCCCGCTCTAAGGTGAGCCGCCCCAGGCTCACCCGAATCGAAATGGCGAGACCGACGTCGAGCCGCAAGCACGAGACGAGACCGATGTCCCCACGCCCCCTGCTTCTCCTGGCCGCCCTGGCCAGCCTCCAGGCCGCCGCGCGACCGGCAAGCGCCGAGCCTCTCGCCATCGTTCTCAACTCCGCCGACGCCTCCATCAGCGAGATCGACGTCGACACCCACAAGGAAGTCCGCCGCATCCCCGTGCTGCGCGAGCCCCACCACATGGCGCTCACCCCCGACGGCAAGTCCCTCGTCGTCGGCGACACCGCCGGCAACGCTCTGTTCTACCTCGACCCCGACACCGGCCTGCTCCAGAAGCACATCACGGTCAGCGACCCCTACCAGGTCAGCTTCAGTCCCGACGGCCGCTACTTCACCGTCGCCGGCCTCGCCCGCAACCAGGTCGACATCTACGACGCCGCCACCATGCGGCTCCTCCACCGTGTCCCCGCCCGCGCCATGCCGAGCCACATCAACTACGCCCCCGACAGCTCCGTGGTGTACGTGACGCTGCAGGACACCGACAGCCTCATCGCCATCGAGACCGACAGCGGCCACGTCCTCTGGACCACCAAGGTCGGCAAAACGCCCGCCGGCGTCCTCTGGCACAACGGTGAACTCCTCGTCGGCGACATGGGCTCCGACCACATCTCCGTCGTCGACCCCGCCTCCGGCCAGGTCGTCCGCACCGTCAAGACCGGGCTTGCCGCCCACAATCTCTTCATCAGCCCCGACGGCAAGTCCCTCTACGTCTCCAACCGCGTCTCCGGCACCATCTCGGAACTCGACCCCGCCACGCTCGCCGTGCGCCGCTCCTTCTCCGTCCCCGGTGGCCCCGATGACATCTCCTTCGCCCCCGACGGCACCATCTGGGCGACCCTGCGCTGGCGCCAGCACGTGGCGCTGATCGATCCGAAGACGGGACGCTACACCACCATCGACACCGGCCGCTCGCCGCACGGCATCTGGCTCAACACCGGGCCGCGGCCACGCACCGTCGCATCCAAGCAGTGAAAGGCCGTCTTTGGCCGGCCGTGGCGCTGCTGGTCCCGGTCGCTGCCCACGCCTTGACCATCGCCATCCCCGGCCAGCCGGACGGCAGCGTCGCCGCGACCCGCCATGCCGCCTGCGGCGGGCGCGACATCTCGCCCGCGCTCATCTTCGGCGGCGTCCCGGCCGACACCAGAAGCCTGGCTCTCACCATCTTCGACCCCGACGCCGGGCACGGCGCCGGCTACGTCCACTGGGTCCTCTACGGCCTTCCGCCCACCCTCGGCGGCCTGCCCGAGGACGCCGGCGCCCGTGTCCCCGCCGGCGGCACCGGCGGCACCAACTCCCCCGGCAACGGCCGCTACTACGGCATGTGCCCACCCGTCGGCGACCCGCCGCACCACTACATCTTCCATCTCTACGCTCTCGACCTAGTCCCCCACGCCCTGCCGCCGGGCCTCTCCGAACCCGCGCTGCGCCGCGCCATCGCCGGCCACGTCCTCGCCGACGCCCGCGTCACCCTCCTCTACCAGCGACGCTGAGGCCCGACCCTGGCCGACTGGTTCTCGATCGTCATCCCCACCCGCGGCAGCGCCGCCTGGATCGAGACGCTGATCGCTTCTTACCGGGCGCGCGGCCTCCGGCCCATCTTCCTCCTCGACAGCGGCTCGACCGACGGCACTCAGGCCAAGCTCGCCGCCTCCGGCCTCACCGTCCACAAGGTCCCCGAATTCCCCTTCACCGAGGCGATCGTCCACCTCAGCCGCGACATCGTCCCGACGCCGTGGGCGCTCTGGATCCACGACGACGAGTTCCCCTCGAGCGGTCTCCTCGCAAGGCTTGCCGGCCCGCCGCCCCCGCAACGGGCCACCTCCGTCGCCATCCAGCGCCGCTGGGTCTGGCATGAACCCGGCCAGGCCCTGCGCTTCGGCCGGTCCGCACACTGGCACGATCGCACCGGCGACAATGGCTGCGACCACGCCTGGCGCCTCTTCCAACCCGGCCGCGTCGACTTCATCGCCGTGATGCACACGGAAGGCTTCAGGATCGGCATCTGGTCCCGATTTCCCGCCGACTGCTACATCGCCCACTTCGAATGGGTCGTGCGAACCCGCGCGCAACGCGCCGCCAAGCTCCGCCGCTACGACGCGCACCGCTTCGGCTACGGAAAGTTCTTCAGCCGCCACTATCTGCCCGAAGACCAGGACCAGGGCATCATCGATTACGAACCCGTCGGGACGAACGAGTACGACGCGCTCGTCCAGGCCTACTGCGCCGCACGCGGCCCCGACCCGCGCGATCCTCCCCTGACCCCGCGCGAGCGCTGGCAGCACCTGCGCGCACGGATCGCCGGACTTCGAGGACCGCGCGCGCTCGGGCGTGAGCCGAACGACCGCATCGGCCTGACGCCGCACCTCGCCAACGAGATCCCCGACACCGATCCACGCCCGGGCCGCCTCGCGCCATGACCCGCATCTCCCGCAGCCCCGCGATCCCGTTCACCAGCGATCGATGCCGGCCGGCTCGTCGGCCGCGCGGTCAGTCGCTCTCGACCGGCAACACGGCGACCACCGCGTCGGCGACCTCCTCCTTTCGCCGCTGCGGCAACAGCTTCATCGTCAGGATGAACGTCGCCAGCGCCAGGCAGATCACGTTCTGGATGATGATCGCCCACTGCATCACCAGCACCCCGTAGAGCAGCCAAGCCACGAAACAGACGACCGTGATGGCGTACATCCGCAGCGACACCCCCTCGGTGTTGCGCGATCTGATGATCTCCAACGCCTGCGGCACGTAGCTGACCATGGACAGCGTGGCGGCGAACAGGCTGACGACCGTGACTGCGTTCATGTGCTCGGACCCGTTCGCAATCTGAATGCCTCACGCCGCGAGCGCGACGACGAACCACGTCCGCCCGGTCGCTTTAGCGTTCCAACGTCGGAGAAGATCAATGGGACAGGTCGCGGTGATCACGGGGGCCGGAGCTGGCGTCGGGCGCGCGGTGGTCGACGAGTTCGCCCGCCACGGTTACGACGTGGCAATGCTGTCGCGTGACGCGGCCCGCCTCGACCGCGCCGCCGAAGCGGTTCGTGGTTTCGGCGTCAGAGCCCTGCCGATCCCGACCGATGTCGCCGACGCCGACGAGGTCGAGGCCGCCGCCACCCGGACCGAGGCGGAACTCGGTCCGATCGACGTGTGGGTCAACGTCGCCATGTCCACCGTCTTCGCGCCCGTCAGCAAGCTGACCGCCAAGGAGATCGAGCGCGGCACCAGGGTGACCTATCTCGGCCAGGTGCACGGAATGATGGCGGCCCTGAGCCGCATGCGGACCCGAAATCGAGGCGTCATCGTCAATGTCGGCTCCGCACTCGCCTACCGTTCAGTGCCGCTGCAGGCGATCTATTGCGGCGGCAAGGCCGCCATCCGCGGCTTCACCGACAGCCTCCGATCCGAAATCATCCACGACAAGCTCGACATCCACCTGACGATGGTCGACCTTCCCGCGGTCAACACGCCCCAGTTCGACTGGGCGATGAACAAGACCGGCCACAAGGCGCAGCCCGTGGCACCGATTTTCCAGCCCGAGATGCCGGCACGCGCGATCTATTTCGCCGCCACCCATCGCCGACGCGACATCTGGGTCGGCTTCCCGACCGTCAAGGCGATCCTGGCCAATCGGATCGCCCCCGGTCTGATCGATCGTTACCTCGCCCGCGCCGGCTACGAAGGCCAGCTCACCAGCCAGGATCTCCCCGCGGACGCCCCCGCCAACCTGTTCGAGCCGGTCCCCGGCGACTACGGCGCGCACGGTCGTTTCGACGACCAGGCGCGCCTCGGCAGCTGCGAGATGTTCACCGACCGTCATCGCTTGGCCTTCGGCGCCCTCCTGGTCGCCGGCTTCGTCGCCGGCCTGCACCAGCTCGCCCGGCGTTACGACGTCTGAGCCGCACGCCAGAGCCCGACGAGGTCGACCAGTGGCATCCGACATCTCCGATTACGCGATCGTCGGCGACGGCGAGGCCTGCGCGCTCGTGGCACGCAACGGTTCCGTCGACTTCCTGTGCTGGCCTCGTTTCGACAGCGACGCCTGCATGGCGGCCCTGCTCGGCGACGAGAGCCACGGCCACTGGCAGATCGCCCCCGACGGCTTCCTCAGATCCGTCCGCCGCCGCTACCGCGGCGACACGCTCATCCTGGAGACCCGGTTCGAAGCCGAAGACGGCGTCTTCCGCCTGATCGACTTCATGCGCCGCGAGGCCGGCACCTCGACCCTGATCCGCATCGTCGAGGGCGTGAGCGGCACGCCTGCCGTGCGCCTGCGCATCCGCCTGCGCTTCAACTATGGCGAGATGCCGCCCTGGTCGCGTCCGCACCACAACGGAGTCGTCTTCGAGGTCGGTCCGGATCGCGCCATCCTCTACAGCCCGATCAGGATCGAGCACGGCGAAGCCGAGGGCCACGCGACCTTCAAGGTGCAGGAAGGCGAGCGAATGCCCTTCGTGCTGTCCTACAGCGACTCGTCCGACCCCGACGACGAACAGCCGGACCCCGAAGCGCTGCTTGTCGACACCGAGCGGGAATGGCGCGAATGGATCGGCCGTTTCGACAAGCCATGCCATTGGCCCGAAGCGGTCAAGCGTTCCCTGATCACGCTCAAGGCACTCATCCATCGGCGAACCGGCGGCCTGATCGCAGCCGCCACGCTGGGTCTGCCCGAGCTCCCCAACGGCAGCATGAACTGGGACTACCGCTATTGCTGGCTGCGCGATGCGACCTTCACGCTGACCGCGCTGTTGAACTCCGGCTATCACGAGGAAGCCGAGCAATGGCGAAGCTGGATCCTGCGCGCCGTCGCCGGGCGCCCCGACAAGATGCAGATCATGTACCGTCTCGACGGTTCCCGCCGGCTGCCCGAATTCGAGGCCGATTGGCTGCCCGGCTTCCACGGCGCCAAGCCCGTTCTCGTCGGCAACGCCGCATCCGCACAGAACCAGCTCGATGTCTACGGCGAGCTGCTCGACGGCTTTCACGTCGCCTCCCAGGGCGGCACCCCTCGTTCGCCGCGCGGCATCGACGTCGAAACGGCGCTCGTTCTCCACCTCGAACAGGTGTGGGACAAGCCGGGTGCCGACATCTGGGAGACGCGCGGCGAGGGCAAGCGCTACACCTACTCCCAGGCCATGGCCTGGGTCGGTATCGACCGGTTCCTGAAAGGCAACGAGACCCACCAGAGCGCCGACCACGATCTCGTCGCCAGGCTGTCCCAGCTTCGTGACGAGATCCACGCCCAGGTCTGCGCGCGCGGCTTCGACAACGCGCGCAATCGGTTCGTGCGCGACTTCGGGGGCACCGAGCTCGATGCCTCCCTGCTGCTCCTGCCTCTCGTCGGCTTCCTGCCTGCGACCGACCCGCGCATGAGCGCCACCATCGCCGCCATCGAAACCGAGTTGACCGAAGGCGGCCTCGTGCGCCGCATGCCGGCCAAGCACGACGGACGCGATGAAGGCGCCTTCCTCGCCTGCTCCTGCTGGCTCGCCGACTGCTACAAGCTGCAAGGCCGCGACGACGACGCGCGCACGGTGCTTGAGCGCGTGATCAGCCTGTCCAACGATGTCGGCCTGCTCAGCGAGGAATACCACGTCCCCACCCAGCGCCTGATCGGCAACACCCCCCAGGCGCTCTCGCATCTCGGGGTTGTCAACACCGCTCTGTTCCTGTCGGGGCCGGTGATCCAGCGCGGTGGCTGAAGGGCGGCATTCCACCCTGCACCCCACGAGTTGAGCAGGCGGCTTGGAAACGGCCGCGTTTACCCGTTGGACGTGATTGGCTCGTCTCGATCGGCGGAGGCGTCGCGGGTGCCGGCATGGCATCCGCTGCGGACGATCCGGGCGATCGTTGACCAGGCGCTGGACGTCATGTCGGACGACCTCGAGAGGCTCCATGCCCGGGTGGGACGCCCGCCGATCCCGCCTGAGAAGCTGCGGCCAGCACTGCTGTTGCAGGCCGCCCACGGG
>CAXUBM010000091.1:0-1015 GCA_964249235.1 uncultured Acetobacteraceae bacterium
GACACAACCTGACCGATCCGCTGCTGTCGGGGGACCTGGTGCGGATCGCGGGGCCGGCGATGAAGTGGGCGACCGAGATCATCCACCCGGACCAGATCCCGGTGTTGGTGCGGCGCGCGTTCCATGATTGCACGGCCGCACCTTCGGGACCGGTGTTCCTGTCGCTGCCGATGAACGTGATGGAGCAGATGAGCACGGTCGAGGTGGCCGAGCCGTCGCGGATCGACAGGGCGGCGGTGGCGGGGTCGCTCGACCTGCTGTCGGACCGGCTGGCGTCGGTCAGGCCGGGGCGGCTGGCGTTGATCGCCGGGGACGAGATCTCGGCATCGGGCGGCAGTGCGGAGATGGTGGCGCTGGCGGAGGCGTTCGGGGCGCCGGTGTTCGGGTCGTCGTGGCCGGCGCACATCCCGTTTCCAACGGCGCATCCGCTTTGGCGGGGGAATTTGCCGACCAGGGGGTCGGACATCAGAGCGATCCTGGAGGAATACGAGGCGGTTTTTGCGCTCGGGGGGAAGTCGCTGATCACCATCCTCTATTCGGAAGGGCCGGCGGTGCCGCCGTCGTGCCGCGTCTTCCAGCTCTCGTCGGATGTGCGCGATCTGGGGCGGACGTACTGGACGGAATTGTCGTGCATGGGAGACATCAAGGCGTCGCTTGCGGTGCTGCTGCCGATGCTGGATCGGAAGCTGGCGCGGCATCGCGGCGCGATCGCCGCGCTGCGGGAGAGGGCGGCGCGTGAGCAGGAGGACCGGCGCGAGGCGTTGCGGGAGAGGGCGCGGGCGGAGTTCGAGGCGCCGGTGACGACAGCCTTCGTGGCGGCGTCGGAGGTGGTGCGGGCGATCGGGCCGCTGGTGGCGATCATCGACGAGGCGCCGGCGACGATGATTGCCGTGCGGTCGCTGCTGTCGTCGTCGTCGGCGCGTCAGTATTCGGCCTGCCGGGGTGGCGGGTTGGGTTGGGGGATGCCGGCGGCGGTGGGTTGTTAGCTGGGGCTGGATCGGCAGCCGGTGGTGTA
>CAXUBM010000091.1:1025-7330 GCA_964249235.1 uncultured Acetobacteraceae bacterium
ATCTCAGTCCGCGGGCCAACCGGTTCATCGCCATGGACATCAAGGATCCGCCGAGCGACTTCTTGGCGATGGCGGCATCGATGGGCGTGCCGGGACGGCGAGTGACGCGGGCGGGGGATATCGCGGGAGCGGTGGAGGAGGGGATTGCCGCTGGCGGGCCGAACCTGGTGGAGGTGGTGATCAGCCCGGGATAAGCCGCTCCCAAAAACCGCGTGACTTGGTTCGGGGGGACGGGCCGCCCTCGTCGAGCTCGCAGGGGCGCAGCTCCTGGATTCTAGACCGGGGCGACCTCGCCGGAGCGGGCCCGCTCTTGAACGGGAACGGGCATGTCCGTTCGATCGCGCCTGTTCAGAAAATCGGTGAATTGGCGCGACGGCAACGGTCTGCTGACGGCGAAGCCCTGGATCTGGTCGCAGTTCTCGGCCACCGAGAACCGCAGCTGCTCAGCGGTTTCGACCCCTTCGACCGTGGTCTTCATGCCGAGGCAGGCTCCCATCGTGATGATCGCTCGGATGATCGCGACACTCTCGGCATTGGTGGGAGTCTGTTGGACGAACGATCTGTCGATCTTGATCTTGTTGAAGGGAAAGCGACGCAGGTAGTTGAGGGATGAGTACCCGGTTCCGAAGTCGTCCATCGAGAGCATAATGCCGATCTCGCGCAGCTCCGTCAGTGTCCTCAGCGTGTGCTTCTCGTCGGTCAGCAGCACGCCTTCGGTGATCTCGAGTTCGAGGCGATGCGGTGCGAGCCCTGTCGCCTCGAGCGCGGCGCGCACGGTGTCGACGAACGACGCGTCCTTGAACTGCACCGGCGAGACGTTGACGGCGATGGTGAGCTCCCTTGGCCAGGATGCCGCATCCTCGCACGCCGTGCGCAGCACCAAGGTGCCGAGCGGAACGATGAGACCGGTTTCCTCGGCGAGGGGGATGAAATCGGACGGAGGAACAAGGCCCTTGACCGGATCCCTCCAGCGGACGAGTGCCTCCGCACCGGTGATGAGGCCCGAACGCGAGTCCATCAGCGGCTGATAGTGCACCTCCATCTCGCCGTGCGCGAGCGCGCGGCGCAGCCCGGCTTCGACCGAGCGACGGGACCGGACTGCCTCGTCCAGCGTTCGGTCGTAGAACCGGAAGGTGCCCTTGCCGTCGGCCTTCGCGGCGTAGAGTGCGAGATCCGCGGTCCGCAACAGCTCCGCGGGATTGTCGCCATCGGCAGGAGCGGCGGCGATGCCGACGCTGGCGCCGATGTTCACCGCCTGTCCCTCGATCACGTAGGGGTCGCGACCCACGTGGCTCACGATCCGGGCCGCCAGCCTGGCGGCATCATTGGCCGCGCCGGACAGGTGGACGACGGCAAACTCGTCACCCCCCAACCGTGCCAACATGTCGCCCGCCGCCATCAGTCCGCTCAGGCGATCGGCGACCTTTCGCAGCAGGGCATCGCCTGCCGCGTGTCCGAGGGTGTCGTTGACTGGCTTGAACCGATCCAGATCGATCATGAGGACCGCGAGCGAAGGACCATCGTGCGTCAGGGTCGAGCAGTGTGCGCTCAGGACGTCGAAGAAGTGCGTCCGATTGGGCAGTCGAGTCAGCGGATCGCTCAACGTCAAGCTCCGCATCACCGCCTCGGTATGCAGCCGCTCGCGCTGATCGCGCACCGCGAAGACCGCCTGGCGCTTGTCGCCGAGCTGGACCTGGTTGCGCAGAACCCGGACCGGCACGCGTTGCCCGGAGGCGCTGATCAACTCCGCCTCGTGTTCCTCGCGGTCAGGCAGGCTGGACAGATCCAGGCCGACGAGAAGAGAGCTCAGCGAAATTCCCTGCAGGCGGGACCGATCGATCCCGGCCAGGCGCTCCAGACTGTTGTTGGTGGTCACGACGACGTCGCCGTCGCAGATGAGCAGTCCTTCGAGGGCCACGTCGGTCAGCTCTCGCAGGCGCTTTCCGTCGCGTCTGAACTGCGCCTTGGCGGCGAGGTCGAACCGCCAGCCGACGAAGGCAAGACCGAGCAGACTGAGACAGACGCCGGCGACCACGGGGGTGATCGCCCGCGGCGAGATGGCGTCAGCCGGAAGTGCTGCCAAAGGGTCGTAGCTCATCGTCATCGCGGCCATCCCGCAGAAGTGCAGGATGGCGATGGACAGCAGCATGATCGGAGCCGCCGACACGCGCGCCTTGTGGTAACTCGCGGCGACCGTGACCAAGGCCAGACCGGACATCGCCACGCTCAAGACCACCGAGGGGATCACCAATGCCAGATCCCAGTGGACGCTGCCTTGGACGACGTAGGCTGCCTGACCGAGATAGTGCAGAGCGGCAATGCTTGCGCCGATGATGACGCCGGCCAGGAACCTCGTGCTGTATCGGCGGGTCCTGGTCGTGATGGAAACGCCGATGCCGATCCCGAGGACGACGACGATCAGGGACGCGGCCGTCATCAGCGGTGCGAAGGCGGCCGGCATACGAGGCCGGAACGCGAGCAGGGCGACGAAGTGTGTCGCCCACGCCGTGCAGCCGCCCGCGAGTATGCTGACCCTGCGCCAGAAACGCCGTTCACCTTCCTCGGATCGCCGTGCATGGCTCGAGAGAGCGAAGGTTGCATAAACGCCGACGACACAGACGAACACCGCCAGGCACAGCAGCGAGTGGTCGTGATCGTTTTGCACGCAGATGAGAACGGAATGCACGGTACGCTCCTGACCGTGCAGCTTTGCTCCAAGGCGATTAAGATTTTCTGAAACGGGCGGGGAGTGAGCCCGTCGCCTTGCGTCAGGCTTGGATCAGTCCGCCGGCCTGGTCGAGGGCGCGGAGGTGGTGGTCGGTGTCGCCGAAGAGGCTTTCGATGGCGGTCAGGCGCTTGAAGTAGTGGCCGGCCTTGTATTCCCAGGTCATGGCGATGCCGCCGTGGAGCTGGATCGCTTCCTGGCCGAGGGAGCGGGCGGCGTTGTTGACCGCGACCTTGGCGGCGGAAAGCGCGGCGCGGCGTTCGGCCGGATCGGGGGTTTCGGCCATCATGGCCGCGTACATGGCCATCGACCGGGCCTCCTCGAGGTTGACCAGCATGTCGGCGGCGCGGTGCTGCAGCGCCTGGAAGCTGGCGATGGCGACGCCGAACTGCTTGCGCTGCTTGAGGTAGTCGACGGTGAGGTCGTGCAGGGCGGACATGGCGCCGACGGCTTCGGCGGCCAGCGCGGCGAGGGCCAGGTCGACGACCCGCTCGATGACCGCAAGGGCCTGGCCCGGGTGGCCCAGAACGGAGTGGTTCGGGACACGGACGTTCTGGAACGTGATCTGCGCGGCGCGCAGGCCGTCCTGGGTGGCGTAGCCCTTGCGGTCGACGCCCTCGCTGCCCGCGTCGACGAGGAACAGGGCAAGGCCGTCGCGGTCACGGCGAGCACCGGAGGTGCGCGCCGTGACGATCAGGAGGTCGGCGCTGTCGCCGCCGAGGACGAGGTCCTTGGTGCCGTCGAGGATCCAGCTGTCGGCGTCGGGGCGAGCGGTCGCGGCGACATCGTGCAGGTCGTAGCGGGATTGGCGCTCGGCCTGGGCAAAGGCGGCGAGGCGGGTCCCGTCGATCAGCGAGGGGAGGTGTGCCTGGCGCTGGCTGTCGGAGCCGGCGAGGCGGAGGAGGTTGCCGGCGAGGATGATGGAGGGAAGGAAGGGGTCGAGGGCGAGGGTGCGGCCGACGGCCTCCATCACCAGCATGGTCTCGACGGGGCCGCCGGCGTAGCCGCCGTCCGCTTCGGAGAAGGGAAGGCCGAGAAGGCCGAGATCGGCATAGGACCGCCAGAGCGTGCGGCTGAAGCCTTCGGGCTCGGCCGCGTAAGCGCGGCGCTTGTCGAAGTCGCCGTAGGCGTCGGCGAACGTGCGGTCGACGCTGTCGCGGAGGAGCGACTGATCGTCGCTGAGGTTGAAGTCCATCTGTGCTGCCTCGTTGTTGGGGCTCGCCCCAGACCCCGCCAGGGCCCGTGCCGCTGCGCCGCCACAGGTTGGCCAGGTCGAGGCGGCGCTGCCTCCTAGCGGTGACCAGGGACAGGGTTCCTGGTCACATGCCCAGGAAAGCCTTGGCGATGATGTTGCGCTGGATCTCGTTGGAACCGCCGTAGATGGAGATCTTGCGGTTGTTGAAGTAGCTGCCGGCGAGGCGGCGTGCCCAGTCGGGGCCCGGGCCGGGTTCGTTGCTGCCGGCCTCGGCTTCGTCCCAGACGGGCCAGGCCTGGGGGCCGGCGATGTCCTTGAGCAGCTCGGTGGTGTCCTGCTGGAGTTCGGAACCGCGGATCTTGAGGATCGAGGAATTGGGGTCGGGGCGCTGGTCGCCGTCGCGGGCGCGGGCGACGACGCGGAGCTGGGTGATCTCGAGCGACTTGGCGCGGACTTCGAGGGCGGCGACGCGGCGGCGGAAGACGGGATCGTCCCAGAGGGTGGCGTCGCCGAAGACGACCTCGCGAGCGAGCGTTTTGGCGCGGGCGATGCGTTCCTTGGAGACGCCGACGCGGGCGATGGAGGTGCGCTCGTGGCCGAGAAGGTATTTGGCGTAGTCCCAGCCGCGGTTTTCCTCGCCGACCAGGTTCTCGGCGGGGACGCGGACGTCGTCGAAGAAAACCTCGTTGACCTCGTGGGCGCCGTCGATGGTGATGGTCGGGCGGACGGTGATGCCCGGCGAGGTCATGTCGATGAGCAGAAAGGAGATGCCCTGCTGCTTCTTGGCCTCGCGGTCGGTGCGGACAAGGCAGAAGATCCAGTCGGCGAACTGGCCGAGCGTGGTCCAGCTCTTCTGGCCGTTGACGACGTAGCCGTCGCCGTCGCGTTCGGCGCGGGTGCGCAAGGAGGCGAGATCGGAACCGGCGCCGGGCTCGGAGAATCCCTGGCACCACCAGATGTCGAGGTTGGCGGTGGGCGGCAGGAAGCGGCGTTTCTGTTCGTCGTTGCCGAAGGTGGCGATGACGGGGCCGACCATGTGGACGTTGAACTGCAGCGGCGACGGGACGCTGGCGCGCTGCAGCTCCTCGGTGAAGATGTAGCGTTGCACGGGGGTCCAGTCGTTGCCGCCCCATTCGCGCGGCCAGTGGGGGACGGCCCAGCCGCGCGCGTTGAGGATGCGCTGGACGGTGACGAGGTCGGACTTGGCGAGGTGTTCGCCGTCGCCGGAACGCCTGCGGATGTCGGCGGGGATTTCCTCGCGGAAGAAGCGGCGGACTTCGTCGCGGAAGGCGATCTCGTCCGCGGTGAAGCTCAGATCCATGGGGACAGGTCCTCAGACGTTGGCCGGCTGGCGGCGGGCGGCTTCCTCGTCGATCAGAACCTTGGCGAGGAGCTTGCCGACGGGGCTCCTGGGGAGGCTGTCGCGCAGCTCGAGGGCGGTGGGCATCTCGTGGCGGCCCAGCCGATCGGCAAGAAAGAGGCGGAGCTCGTCGAGCGCGATCGGGGGGGCGCCCGGCTTGAGCGCGATGAAGGCCTTGGCGGCTTCGCCGCGGTACTCGTCGGGGATGCCGATGACGATCGTCTCGGCGACGCCGGGATGTTCGTAGATCGCCTGCTCGATGGCGGCGGGATAGACGTTGAAGCCGCTGGAGATGATCATGTTCTTCTTGCGGTCGAGCAGGAAGAACTCGCCGCGCTCGTTGGTGCAGCCGATGTCGCCGGTGAGGAAGTAGCCGCCGACGAAGGCCTTCGCGTTGTCGTCCGGCCGGTTCCAATAACCTCTGAAGACGTTGGGGCCGGCGATGGCGATCTCGCCGATGTCGCCGGTGGGCACGGCGCGCGCGGGATCATCGAGGGAGACGATGCGCATGTCGATGCCGGGAAGCGGGATGCCGATCAGGTTGGCCTGCGGCGCCGAGCCGGGGGGAACGCGGGTGCCGGCGGGCGAGGTTTCGGTCATGCCCCAGCCGTTCATCAGGCGGCGGCCGACGAGGCGGGTGACGCGGTTCTCGATCTCGAACGGGATGGCGGCGCCGCCGGTGACGCATTCGCGCAGGGACGAGAAGTCGCAGCCGCCGGCCGAGGGATGGTTGGCGAGCGCGATCCACATGGTGGGCACGCCGGCGAAGCTGGTGGCGCGCTTGCGGACGATGTCGTCGATGAGGATGTCGGCGTCGAAGCGGGGGCGGAGCAGGAGTTCGGCGCCGGAGGAGAAGGAGCGCAGGAGGAGGCAGGTGAGCGCGAAGATGTGGAAGAACGGCAGGACGGCGACGGTGCGGTCGGGTTCGGTGTCGAGCGACGGATCGCGGTGCCAGGCGCGGTAGATGGCGTCGGCGGCGGTGAGGTTGGCGTGGGTGAGCATCGCACCCTTGGGCAGGCCGGTGG
>CAXUBM010000092.1:0-7281 GCA_964249235.1 uncultured Acetobacteraceae bacterium
CCGGCCCGCCTGCGTCGCCTCGGTCAGGATCAGCGAGTCGCCGCCGCGCCGCGTGTTCTCCTGCATGACGACCGTGTCGGCCCCGTCCGGCATCGCACTGCCCGTGAACAGCCGCAGCGCCTCGCCGGATCTGACCCGGCCGGCATAGGGGTGCCCGGCCGGGGCCGCACCGACCACCGCCAGCCGCGCGCCCGCCAAGCCGTCCATCGACCGGATCGCGTAGCCGTCCATGGCCGAGACGTCGGTCGCCGGCTGGTCGCGGCGCGCTCGCACCTCGTGTGCCGTGACCCGGCCCGATGCCGCGCTGACCGGCAACATCTCCGGCCCGGTCGGCGCCAAACCCTGCAGGATGGCCGCCCGCGCGGCCTCGACGCTCATCATGCGCGCTTGACCCGGCAAGCGCCGATGCGCATTTTCCCGATCACCAATCCCAGCTTCCGAGATCCGCCATGGCCAAGACGAACACCGTCCAGATCAAGCTCGTGTCGACCGCCGACACCGGGTATTTCTACGTCACCAAGAAGAACGCCCGTGCCCAGACCGGCAAGATGGAACTGAAGAAGTACGATCCGGTCGCGCGCAAGCACGTCGCGTTCAAGGAAGCCAAGATCAAGTGATCGGCGGTCAGAACAGCTTGTCGTTGGGACCGTAAGGAACCACGACCTCGTCGGGGTTGGCGAGGTTGAGCATCGCGCGGGCGCGCTCGTCGATCGTGTCCGCGTCCAGCGCGGCGTCGCGCAGCCCTTCGACGCGCTGCCGCCAGGATTGCTGCTCCAGCACCGCCGTCGCGCGCGCCGCGGTGGCCCGATCGAGAAGCGCGAGTTGCCGGGCGTAGCTCTTCAGCCCGAGGTCGCCCTGGGTGGCGTTCCAGCCGAAATACGCCGTCAGGCCGAGAAAGATCGCGGGCGGCACCGCTTCCCTGACCTTGCGTTTGACGGCGCGCAGAAAACCCATCGCCTTCGTCCCCCATCGCGAACCGTGGCCATCATAGCGGTGGCTCGACGGCGACGGGCGGGGTCATGCGCAAAAACCCGCATCGTGTCGTCGCGGCCACGCTTCAGGCGCGCAGGATCAGGCGGCCGGCGTAACGCGCCGCCGACCCGAGTTCGCGCTCGATGCGGATCAGCTGGTTGTATTTCGCCGTGCGGTCGGAGCGCGACAGGCTGCCGGTCTTGATCTGACCACAGTTGGTGGCCACCGCCAGGTCGGCGATCGTGCTGTCCTCGGTTTCGCCCGACCGGTGGCTCATGACCGCCGTGTAGCCGGCGCGGTGGGCGAGTTCGACCGCCTCCAGCGTCTCGCTCAGCGTGCCGATCTGGTTGACCTTGACCAGGATCGAATTGGCCGTGTTCGCCTCGATGCCGCGCGCCAGCCGGTCCGGGTTGGTCACGAACAGATCGTCGCCGACGAGCTGCAGCCGGTCGCCGAGCCGCTCGGTCAGCAGGCGCCAGCCGTCCCAGTCGTCCTCGGCGCAGCCATCCTCGATCGAGACGATCGGGAAGCGCGCCGCCAGGTCGGCCAGGTAGTCGACCATCTCGCCGGAATCGAGGTTGCGGTTCTCGCCCTCGAGCGCGTAGCGGCCGTCGCGGTGGAACTCGGTGGCGGCGCAGTCCAGCGCGAAGACGATCTCCTCGCCGAGCCGGTATCCGGCCGCCTCCACCGCCCGGCTGATGAAGGACAGCGCCTCGTCGGCCGAGGCCAGGTTGGGGGCGAAGCCGCCCTCGTCGCCGACGTTGGTGTTGTGGCCGCCGTCACGCAGGCCCTTCTTGAGGCGCGCGAAGATCTCCGAGCCCATCCGGATCGCATCCGCCACCGTGGACGCGCCGACCGGCTGGATCATGAACTCCTGGATGTCGATCGGATTGTCGGCGTGCTGGCCGCCATTGATGATGTTCATCATCGGCACCGGCAGCGTGCGCGCGAAGCAGCCGCCGACGTAGCGGTAGAGCGGCGTGCCCGCTTCCTCGGCGGCCGCCTTGGCCACCGCGAGCGACACCGCCAGGATCGCGTTGGCGCCCAGCCGCGCCTTGTTCGGGGTCCCGTCGAGATCGATCAGCCGCTCGTCGATGGCGATCTGCTCGCTCGCCTCCATGCCGCGAACGGCGTCGGCGATCTCGCCCTCGACGTTGGCGACGGCGCGCAGCACGCCCTTGCCGCCGTAGCGCGCCGCGTCACCGTCGCGCAGCTCGACCGCCTCGTGCGCGCCCGTCGACGCACCCGACGGCACCGCCGCGCGCCCCTCGGCGCCGCTGTCCAGCAACACCTCGACCTCGACCGTCGGGTTGCCGCGGCTGTCGAGGATCTCGCGGGCCAGGATGTCGGCGATCTCGGTCATGGGTCTCACTCCGGGGACGGCGATGTCCGCGCACTCAAACCACGCCGTCCCCGATCCGTGAAGACCCCGGACCGCCTGGTCTGCTCCGCCTCTACTCGAACAGGTTGGCGAACGACGAGGCGAGGTGGGCGGTCAGCGTCGGGATCGCCTCCTCCATCTTGAGGTTGACCTTGTCGGCGTAGGCAATGTCGCGGACGTTGTATTTCTTGAAGTCGACATCCTCGTCGATGAGCTGGTCGCGATCGGTGCCGTTCATGGTCGCCGAGTCCGACTCGCCGTAGGTCTGGTCGGTCGCGTCGGTGACCGCGACCTGCGCACTGTGGTTGTAGTGACCGTGATGCGTGTGGGTCCGCTGATGCACCTTGGCGCCGTGCGCCGGCCGTTCGGCGAGCTGGATGTCGACCGTCACCGCGTAGGTCACGTCCTGGTAAGCGTAGTTGAACAACGCCGTCGCCGCGGCGACGCCGAGCCCGACGCCGACACCGGCGCCGGCGTTGTTGCTGAAACCGCCGGTCAGTCCTCCGGCCACCGCGCCGGCGAGCAGCGGCTGCCCGAACCCGCTCGACGCGATCTGCGCCTCCTCGCCCTGCTTGAGCTTGCCCGCCTGCAGGACGTTCGCCTGCAGGAGATAGTGGGCCTCCTCGGGGTCCGGCACGATCGTGTAGCCGCGCTGCGTGAGCGCCGCAGCGAGCGCCGACCTGAAGTCGATGTCCGGGTAGTCCGAGGTGTTCCTGATGCCGAGATAGATCGTGCGCTGGCTTTCGGGCACGGGATCGAGGAACACCGTCTCCGACATGTGCGTATGGACGTCCAGGGTGCCGTGATTGGCCAGCGCGTCCACGCCGGAGCAGCCGCCGAGACACAGGGCGGGAAGCAGCGCGACACCGGCAACAGCGCGCATGCGCCGGCGGGAAGGCGGGCAAGTCATGAGTTCGGTTCCGTTCGGTGATTGGGCCTGAGTGTCGTTGCGACACGAGCGCCACGAAGTCCTTACGGAAATCTCATGATTTGATGATGGCGGCCTGATCCGATGACGGCGTCGAGGGTCGGGGCTCTGAACGCCGGACCGGGAGGTCGGCGTGGCGGTTCGGACCCGCCTCCGTCAGGTTGGTGACGGCTCCGCGCCTCGGTTGATCGTTTTGCTGCCGGCCTCACGCAGCGGCCGCGAGATGGGGAAGATCCGCGGACGGTCCAAGTCGGCTCGTCGATCGGCGCCGTTCTCGCACTCAGCGGAGGGTCGGTCCAGATCTTGCGGCGCGCACGAAGCCCGCGCAACACGCCGCGAAGGCCACCGTGCCCAAGAGCACTGCCACCGGCGCGAACGCCGGACCGACCACCGCCAACGCACTCTCCCGGCCGGTGGCGCCGATGATCCCGGCCAGCAGCACGCCCATCAGGCTCTCGCCGACGATGAAGCCCGAGGCGATCAGGACGCCTTGTCGCGTCTGCCCCCGGTGGCGCGAGGCGGCCCACGCGCACAACGCACCGATCACCAGGGTCGCGCTGACCGTCGCCGGCAGGTAGATGCCGATCCCGGTCGCCAGCACCGGCAGCCGCAGCCGCGCCGTGCGGGCGCGCAGCGCGGCATCGGTGGCGACCAGCACGACGCCCAGCGCCATGCCGATCGCGATCATCGTCCAGTCGAGCGCGCGTCCCAGGATGCCGCTGGCGATCGCCGCCATCAGCGTCGCCTGCGGCGCCGCCAGGGCGCGTGCGGCATCCATGCCGGGCCGCGGCAGTGCTCCGGCGAACCCATAGGCCTGGTAGAGCAGGTCGAGGATCGGCGGGATGACCGCGGCACCGACGAGGCTGCCGATGATCAGCGCCCATTGCTGCCGCGCCGGCGTCGCCGACACCAACTGCCCGGTCTTGAGGTCCTGCAGGTTGTCGTTCGAGATCGTGGCCACCGCCAGCACCGCCGACGTCGTGAACAGTGCCAGCGCGATGCCGTCCGGACCGAAGCCCATCGCCAGCAGCAACAGCGACGCCAGGCTGACCGCCAGGATGCCGATCCCCGAGATCGGGCTCGCCGACGAGCCGACGATGCCGGCCATGTAGCCCGACGCCGCCGCCACCAGGAAGCCGAACACCACCGCGAATGCGGTCCCGAAGAGGGCGAGGCCGGTCGCTCCGCCGAGGAAGCGGCTGAACACCACCCACAATCCCAGGGTTGCGATCGAGGCGAGTCCGAGCAGGGTCGGTGCGCCGATGTCGCGCTCGGCGCCCGGTCCCAGCCTCGAGCGCGAGCCGCGTATGCCGCGCAGGATCGCGGGCGCCAGCGTCGCCAGCGTCCACACGGCGGCGACGGCGATCGTGCCGGCGCCGATGAAGCGGACCTGGTGCGACCAGACCGCGACCGCGAACGTCGCCGCGTCCGCCGCCGCCGGCCTCGTGCCGATGGCGGTCAGGATCGGCACCGCGACCAGCCAGGCGAGCGCGAAGCCGACCAGGATCGCGACGCCGGCGGCGATCCCCATCAGGTAGCCCGCGCCGACCAGGGCGAGCGAGAAACCGGTCGACAGGCGAAACAGGGCCGGGCCTGCCGCAAGCGTGCGGGTGACGCCGTCGGCGAACAGGCCGAGCCCGGCGCTCAGCAGGTTGAAGGCCGCCGAGACGCCCGCCGCCGCCGCGAGTGCGCGCGCGCCTTCGCTGGCGGTCGCCTCGCCCAGCTTGAGGATCTCGGCCGCGGCGACGCCCTCCGGGAACGGCAGCGCGCTCTCGATCACCAGCGCGCGGCGCAGCGGCACCGTGAACACCACGCCCAGGACGCCGCCGGCGGCGCAGATCCCGGCCGTCTGCCAGAACGGGAAGCCGTGCCAGTGGCCGACCATGACCAGGGCCGGGACGACGAAGATGATCGAGGACAAGGTGCCGGCGGCCGAGGCCTGGGTCTGGACGATGTTGTTCTCGAGCACCGTGGCGCCGCCGGCCACGCTGAGCACCGCCATCGAGATCACGGCGGCCGGGATGGAGGAGGCGAAGGTGAGGCCGACCTTCAGGCCCAGGTAGACGTTGGCGGCGGTGAAGACGACCGTGATGAGGGCGCCGAGAACCAGGCCTCGGACGGTGAGTTCCTTCATGCGGGCTCCCCCAGCCGCGTCGCGCCGACCTCGAAGTCGAGCACCAGGAGGCCGCGCGGGCCGACCAGGACGGCGTCGGCGCGGACGCCGGGACGGAGGATGCCGAATTCCGGCACGACGTGCCACTGGCCCGGTGCGATGCGCGGCGCGTCCTGCCGGATGGCGATCGAATGGTTCCAGGCGCGTTGCTGTGCCGGTTCGTCGAGGCGGAAACGGCGCACCGGCTGCGCCGCCAGGATCCCGCCGAGCCGCGCCGGCGGCATGGCGAGCGGGGCGGTTGCCGCGCCCGACCACCAGGCGGACATCGTTCAGCCCGGCGCCGGCTTGGGTGTGGCGGCGTGGGCGGCGAGGAGCGCCGCCACGAAGCGCTCGAAGGGCGGCAGGAAGATGCCGTCGTGGCCGTCGATGATCTGTCTCGTCGCCGACGCCACCCAGAACGGGCTGTCCTGCTTCTGGCCGGTCGCGGTGACGAGCACGCCGCCGATCACCGCGCGGGCGCCGGCCTGGCTGACGTCGAGCAGGCCCTGCGACGGATCGGCGGCCGGCACCTGGCCGGCCAGGGACAGCATGTGGGTCCGCAGCCAGGCGAGATGGCCGACGGTGCGGGTCAGCGCCTGGCGCTCGTGCACGCCGCGGGTGGCCTCGAACAGCGGACGCCAGAAGTTGCCGATCGGGTAGAGGATGCCGGTGGCATCGTCGTTGAGCGCGGTCACGGCGACGAAGACCGGCAGTTGCTGGTGGGTGAAGCAGCGCCGGTCGATGATCGCCTGCACCGGCAGGTAGGCGATGGCCGAGAAGGCCGGGTTGATCAGCAGGACGAGGTCGCCGAACGAGGGCACCACCGGGCCGGTGCTGGCGGCCGCGTCGATGAGCGACTGCGCGATGGCGGTGAAGACGATGAGCGCGCCGAAACTGTGGCCGACGATCAGCAGGCTGGCGCGCGGCGGCTCGCCGGACGGTCCGTTGCGGAAGCGGCGCAGGCGGCCGAGGATCTCGCGCGGCGTGCCGACCGCGACCCGTTCTGCGGCGGATTGTCGCCCCCAGAAGGAGGCGTTCTCCCACAGCCAGTCACCGGCCAGGCTCAGGCCGCGCCAGGCGAGGTAGAGGCCGAGCACCGGTCGGGCGGAGGCGGACGCCGCCTGCGACAGCAGCGCGCGGACCTGCGCGAGGAAGGGGTCGGCGGGGGCGGCGTTGTGCTTCCAGCCGTGGGCGAAGACGACGATCACCGGGTGGCGATCACGCAGGGCCTCGAGGCGGCGCTCCAGCAGCGCAAGCGGCCGATCGTCGAAGAGGAGGCCCTGGTCGTCGAATTCGACGATCAGCAGGCCCGAGCCGGGCGGCCCGTCGATCGGCAGTTCGAGGGTGCGGCTCTGCGGGCGGTTGCCGACGAGGCGGAAGGTGAACAGGCCGGCGAGGAGACCGGCCGGCTCGTTGCGCGCACGGTCGGTGAACATCTGTCAGCTCCGCGATGTCGCGCCGGCGTCGAGGCGGCGCTGCGCAGCATAGGCAACGGGTGGCGGGTGGAACAGGTCGGGCGCGCGCACACGCGTGCGTGACTAGACGGCGGCGGGCGCGGGGACGAGGCTCGAGCGCGAGAAGGAGAATGGACATGTCAGGCAGCCGGCCACCCGACGGCCCCGAGCCCGCGCAGCCGGAGGGGGATAGCGTGTGGGACTTCTCCGAGGATGCGCGGCCGGGGCTCAAGCGCGACGACGGGGCGGTGACGCCCGAGCAGGTCTCACCGGACGTGATCGCGCCGGATCTCGAGAGGAACGGGCAGGAGCCGGGGTTCGGGCCGCTCTGAGGAGGGTCTTCTTTTTCTGAAGAAAAAGAAGCAAAAAGACTTTCCTGGTTTCAGGGCTTGGT
>CAXUBM010000093.1:0-7225 GCA_964249235.1 uncultured Acetobacteraceae bacterium
GATCGCCCCGCCGCCGCGCCTGTGCGGCGACAACGCCGTCACCGTCGCTTGGGCCGCGATCGAACGCCTGCGCGCGGGCCTCGTCACCGACGCCGATCTTGACGTGCCCGCCCGGCCCCGCTGGCCGCTCGACGAGGCGCGCGCGTGAACTACCGCCACGCCTTTCACGCCGGAAGCCTCGCCGACTGCGTCAAGCACGCCCTGCTGACGACGGCGCTCGGCCTGCTGTCCCGCAAACCCGCCCCGTTCGCGGTGCTCGACACCCATGCCGGACCTGGCCGTACTGCGCTGGCCGGTCCCGAGGCTCAGCGCAGCGGCGAATGGCGGCTCGGGATCGCCCGTCTGCTGGAGGATCCTCCGCCCGAGCTCGTTCCCTTCCTCACCCTGGCTCGCGACGCCGGTCTTGACGACGGCCTCTACCCTGGCTCTCCCGCCCTGATCCGCGCGGCACTGCGCCCCGGCGACGCTCTGGTCGCCTGCGAGCTCCACCCCGCCGACGTCCTCTCGCTGCGCGCCGAACTCGCCGGAGACCCGCGCTGCGCCGTTCACCACCGGGACGGCTATGGTGCCGTCTCCGCCCTCCTGCCCCCGCGCACGCACCGCAGAGGCCTGATCCTGATCGATCCTCCCTTCGAGCGGCCCGACGAGTTCGCCCGCCTGGCCGACGCCGTCGCCAGATCGCGCGCCCGCTTTCCCGCCGCCGGTGTGCTCGCCTGGTACCCGATCAAGAGCCGCGCACCATCGCGCGCCTTCCACGCCGCCCTCGCCGACAAGGGAGTCCGCGACCTGGTCGCCTTCGAGCTCTGCCTTCGCGCACCTCTCGATCCGGCTCGCCTGAACGGAAGCGGCATCCTGGCCGCCTCGCCCCCCTTCGGCCTCGAGCAGGCGGCGCCTGCCATCCTGACGGCTCTCCTGGACCGCCTCGGCACCGGCGAGGACGGCGCCGAGGCGCGCGTCGAAAGGCTGGCCGATGAATGAGGTTGGGGCTTTGCTCCGAACCAAGCTGGAGCCCGTGGCGCCGGAGCCGGATCGCTCACGGCGTTGCCGTGGCCCGGTTTGCGGTGGGATCGAGCCGCCAAGCGGATCGCCGGGCAGAGCCCCGCGATGCTGAAGGGGTTCCTGACGGTCGGCGCCTGGACGATGGCCAGCCGCATCCTCGGCCTGGTCCGCGACCAGCTCCTGGCCGCCACCATGGGCGCCGGGCCCGTCGCCGACGCCTTCTACGTCGCCTTCCGGCTGCCCAACCTCTTCCGCCGCCTGTTCGGCGAGGGCGCCTTCAACGCCGCCTTCGTTCCCCTCTTCACCGGCCTGCTCACCACCGAGGGCGCCGCGGTCGCCCGCACCTTCGCCGAAGAAGCGATGTCGGTTCTCGCCTTCTGGCTCCTCCTGCTGACCGCGCTGGGCGAGCTCTTCATGCCGCTCGTCCTGCACGGCATCGCCCCCGGCTTCACCGCCGACCCGCACAAATTCCAGCTCGCCGTCACCTTGAGCCGGATCACCTTCCCGTACATGGTCCTGATCTGCGTCGCCGCCCTCGTCTCGGGCGTGCTCAACGGCCTGGATCGTTTCGGCGCCGCCGCCGCCGCCTACGTCGCCTTCAACGTCGTCGGCATCGCCGCCATCCTCTTTCTCACCCCCTACGTGCCCACCGTCGGACACGCCGCCGCCTGGGGCATCACGCTCTCCGGCGTCGTCCAGCTCGCCATGCTGCTCTGGGCCGTTCGCCGCGCCGGCATGGCGCTGCGTCTGCCCCGGCCACGCCTGACCCCGCGCATGCGCCTGCTGATGCGCCGCATGGCGCCCGGCCTGGTCGGCAGCGGCATCGTGCAGCTCAACCTCGCCGTCGACACCATCATCTCCACCCTGTTGCCGCCCGGCTCGGTCGCCCTTCTCTATCTCGCCGACCGTGTCAATCAGCTGCCCCTCGGCGTCCTCGGCAACGCCGCCGGCACCAGCCTGCTGCCCGCGCTGACGCGCGAGTCGCAGCGCGATCCCGACACCGCGCTGGCTATCCACAACCGCGCCCTGGCCGGGACGATGCTGCTCACGATCCCCGCCGCGGCGGCGCTCGCCATCCTGTCCCGGCCGATCATGGAGGTCCTGTTCGGACGCGGCGCCTTCACCGCCCACGACGCGGCGCTCTCCGCCCAGTCGCTCGCCTGCTACGCGCTTGGCCTGCCCGCCTTCGTCGCCGTCAAGCTCCTGGGACCTGGCTTCTACGCCCGCGGCGACACCTCAACGCCCGTCCGCCTCGGCCTCGCCACGCTGGCCGTGAACCTGGCGCTCAACCTTGCTCTGATGCACCCGCTCGCCCACATGGGACCGCCGCTCGCAACGTCGCTCGCCTCCATGCTCAACACGACGCTTCTGGCCACCTTCCTGGTCCGCCGCGGCTGGCTTCGCCCTGACCGCCATCTGCTCTCCCGCCTCACCCGCATGCTGCTCGCGACGCTGCTGATGTCCGGATCTCTCGTCGCCGTTCTGGCAGCCCTGCCGCCCAGGCTGTCGCATGGGCATGGCCCGCCCGCCGCCCTCGGCCTCGCCCTGCTGATCGCCATCGGCCTGGCCGCCTACGGCATCGCCGGCCAGCTTCTCGGACTCTTCCGGCTCGTGAACCTCGCCCAGCGCCTCCGACGCCGGCGCCCGGTTCGACCGGGCCGGACTCCGGGGTCTGCGGCCCAGGCCCCAGCGGGGAGCGGGGCGGAGTCCCGCCCTACCCCGGAATCTCCTCCCCCCGCCAATCCAGGCATCGCCCACTGACCTCGGGCGTCACCCCGTCGAGAACTCTTAGCAAGTGCATGGCGCTCTGCGCCGGCGCCATCACCTCCGTTCGCGCGAAGGGCGCCGACAGCGCGGTGGCCACCGTTCCCGGATGCAAGGCGACGCACACTTGCTCCGGATACCGCCGTCCCACCTCGATTGCCAAATTCCTGACCATCATGTTCAGCGCCGCCTTGGACGCCCTGTATCCGTGCCAACCCCCGAGACGATTGTCGGCGATACTTCCCACCCGTGCCGACAGAGCCGCGAACACCGCGCGACCCGATGTCGCCAGCAGGGGCAGCACGTGCTTGGCCACCAGCGCCGGCCCGATCGCGTTGATCCGGAACATCGTCTCCAGCCGACCCGCCTCAAGCGCCCTGTAGGTCTTCTCCGGACCGGCCTCGTCGGGCGCGAGCACTCCCGTCGCCACCACCGCCAGCCTGAGCGCCGGCCGGCCACGAAGCGCCGTGACCGCCTCCGCGATCGTCTCCTCGCGGGTCACGTCGAAGGCGATGAACCCATCTCCGCCGCGGCGCGCGAAGCAGACGACGTCCGCGAACCCTTCCTCCCGGCAGCGGGCAGCCAGCGCGCCGCCGATCCCGCCGCTCGCCCCGAAGATCGCCGCCGTCCCGTCGCGCCCTATCATGCCCCCGAAAAGGGGAAGCTTACGGCGCCGTAAAGGTCACGCTCGCCGAGGATCCCGTCGACCCGAGCGCCTGGAACGAGTTCGGCAGCGCCGCACCATCGAAGCTTGCCCCGACCAAGTAGAGGTTCCGGTCGGTGGCCGGCGAACCGCCGTAGGCGTCGTTGAGAAACGTCACCGTCATCTGGTGCGTGCCCGACGTGAACGGCCCGGGGATCGTCACCGCGTCCGTCTCGCCGGAGAAGCGCGTCACGGTTTCCGTCCGTATGCCTACGAGCGACTGCCCATCCAACGTGAGCGCATACTGCGCATCTCCCGACCAGGCATCCTCGGCGAGATAGAGGACCAGCACCGACGGGTTGGTCAGGAACTGCGACATCAGCACCATCTGCGCCTCGGGCACGCCATCGACCGGATCGAGCCGCAGATTGAACGTCGTCGGCCACCACGGACCCGCTCCCCACATCGTGACGCCCCAGAACACGTCCGACGCGTCGGCGATCGTCGTCAGCTCGTCGCGCAGCGCCGCCAGGCTCGCCGCATCCCCTGGCGTCCCGGTTTCGCCCACGAACAGCTTCTGTCCCGTCTGCCGCGCCCACGCCATCGCCGGCGCGAGCTGCATCGCACCGACATTGCTTGCCGCGATCGGGTAGGCGTACTGACCGCTCTGACCCGGGTCGAGATAGTTGTGGACCTCGAACACCAGATTGTTCTGCGGATCGGTAAGGTTGGCGAAGAGAGAAGCGCAGCCGCTCGCGACGAAATTGTCCGCGTGCTGCCAGTCGGTTCCTGCCACCATGATCACGCCGGTGAAGCCCGCGCCGCGCATCGCCGTGATCGCCTGCTGCCACACCGGTGCGAGCTGCGCGCACGTCTGGTCGTGCGGCTCGTTCATCAAGCCGATCGCCACCAGAGGCTTGCCGCGCACCGCAGCCGCCAGTTTCGTCATCACGTCGAGGTAGGTGTTCGTTGCTTCCGCGACCTCGCCGATCGCCTGCGAACTCGCCGTGCTGTCGGTCCAGATATACCCGTAATTGTGCGGATCGAGCACCGTCATCGCCTTGGCCGACGCATCCTCGGCCATGATCGAGGTCAGGTCGCCGAGGTAGTTCGGGTCGAGTGCGCCGAACGCGGTCGGCTGCAGCCGCTCCAGCTTGAACGGTAGCCGAACAACTCCGATCCCCTGCCCGAGCATGTAGGTGGGATCAGGCACCGTCCATTGGCCGGCCTCTACCAGGCCATGCCCCATCTCCAGCCCCGACAGGTTGACCCCGAACAGCGGCGCTGCGCTGGCGGGCGCCCCCCGCGCAGCGAGCGCGGCCATCAGGATAGCGCGCGACATCATCGATGTTATCCCGCAACGGTATCGCCGAGCACAACCACATCGGCGCCAGATCGGGCGAGTCGCAAGAAATCGTCAGCGCCGCGACGCGCGCGCTTTGCCTAGACGAACGGGCCACCATACATCCGGACGGGTTGATTGATGGGAGCAGCCGGGCATTGTAGACGCTCCCGCCTACGTTATAACGGAGGTTTTCTTGGCGCTGGACAACGGCCGCCGCTTGCTGCGCGAAGTCGAGACCGCCTGCGACATCGCGTTCCAACCGATCGTGCGCGTGGCGGACCGGTCGGTGCTCGGCCTCGAAGCGCTCATTCGTCCCGCGGGCGACCCCGACGAGACCGCCGCCGACCGTCTTTTTGAGCAGGCCGCACGCTTCGGCGTCGCGCGTCAGGTCGAGACCGCCGCCTTCCGTCTCGCCGTCGACCGCTTCAAACATGTGCGCGCCGGCGATAACACCCTGCTCTTCTGCAACTTCAGCAGCGTGTCCTTCGCGGCCGCACCTCCACCCGCCTCATCCGACATCGCGATTTGCCTCGAAATTTCCGAGAAGCGCCCGATCGCCTTGGCCGATCTCCTCGCCTGGATCGATCGCTGGCCGTCGCGCCCCCTCGTCGCACTCGACGATTTCGGCACCGGCTGGAACGGCCTCGCCTCGCTTCGCGCGATCCGGCCCGACTTCGTCAAGATCGACCGCCTCTTCGTCGCCGGGGCCGCTCCCGGCTCCCACGCGGAGCGTTTCCTCCTCGAGCTGGTGCGTTTCTCCCACGCGCTCGGCTCACGCGTGATCATCGAGGGCGTCGAGACTGAGGCCGAGCTCTTCCTTTGCCAGTCGGCTCGATGCGACTTTGCTCAGGGCTTCCTTCTCGGCCGTCCCTCCACATCGGCATCACCGCACGCCGATCCGGCAGAACGCCAGCCGACCTCCGGTGCAGGGCCCGACCCGACGCGATGAGCTTGCGCCCGGGCAGCGAGAGAGATCCTGCTGACCGTCCTGCAGTGCGGCCTGGCACTCGCTCTTTTCGCCGGCAACGCGTCCCTGTCCCGGCATCGTTCCTCCGCGAACTGGACCCTTGTCCTGGCGGCAGTCTCACTGCTCGGCGCCGAGCGGGTCCGCTCCCGCCTGTCCAGCAGAATCGCCGCCTGCTGGCCAAGACCTACACCGATGCCCTGACCGGCCAATCGCCGACGATCCGACGAGCGTCTCGCCTCCCTCTGGTCGCGAAGCAGCGAGACCACCGAGGTCCTTTCGATCATCCTCATCGACGTCGATCACTTCGAAGCCTTCAACGACATGCTGGGCCATCTCGAAGGTGACAATGTCCTCGCTCGCTTGGGCAAGTTCTGCACCGGAGCGGCCGCCCCGAGCACGACGGGTGGTTCCGCTTCGGTGGCGAGGAGTTCGCCATGATTCTCCCCGGCACCAGCAGCGTCGGCGCCAGCAAAGTCGCCGCGGACCTTCAACGCAGCCAGAGCGGCTCGCTCCCCGCCAGCATCGGCATCGCCCAGGCCGCATCCGCGTCATACCCGTCGGCCGCGGTGCCGGCGCCGAGGGCTCGCGCGAGGTCCGTGTCGACGGCTGCGACGTCATCATGGCCGATGGCCGCCCGGTGCGGATCTCGTCCACGCCGGACCCCGCGACGCTCCTCCTCCATTCTGCAGGTTGTGGGCGCGCAGGGCTGAAGGCGGGGCTCGGCCCCGACTTCCGCAGGATGCTACCCAAAGCGTATGAGCACGCAGAAGTCCGAGGGCGCCTCGCCCGCCATGGCGCAGTGGTTCGCCGCCAAGAACGAGCATCCCGACGCCCTGATCTTCTTTCGTATGGGCGATTTCTATGAACTGTTCTTCGAGGACGCCGAGGCGGCCGCCGGCGCGCTGTCCATCGCGCTGACCGCACGCGGGACGCACGCCGGCGAACCCATCCGCATGTGCGGCGTGCCCATCACCTCCGCCGACGCCTATCTCGGCCGCCTGATCCGGCGGGGCTGGCGCGTCGCGATCGTCGAGCAGACCGAGAAAGGCCCGTCCGAGGGTGGTGCCAAGCGCTCCGCCAAGACACCGCTCAAGCGCGAAATCGCCCGCCTCGTCACCCCCGGCACTCTGACCGAGGAAGCGCTTCTCGAGACCGGCCGGCCGAGCCTTCTCCTCGCCGTCGCTCAAGCCGCCGAACCCGGCGCCTACGGGATCGCGATCGCCGACCTCGCCGCCGGCACCATCGAAACCGAGCGCGCCACACGCGCCTCCCTCTCCGAAACCCTCGCCCGCACCGATCCCGCCGAGATCCTCGCCAACGGTGACATCGACCTCGGCCCTTACGCTACCCGCCGCGCGCCCGAACGGCTCGCGCCACCGCCACTCGCCGCCCGCGCCCGCGCCGCCGCCGCCTTCGGTGCCGCCACCCTCGACGCTTTCGGCACCTTCTCCGACGCCGAGGCCATGGCTCTCGCCTTGGTGCTGGACTACGCGCGGGCGGCCAGTGG
>CAXUBM010000094.1:0-7214 GCA_964249235.1 uncultured Acetobacteraceae bacterium
CGGCAGCGCTGGCCGCCACCTTGAGCTCGCGACGCATGCCGTTCGCGAGGCGCTGTTGTGGACCAGAATGATGATCCCGCTCGCCGGGAGCGGCTGGCGGAGGCGATCGCCCTGACCGCGTGCCGATCGATGCTCGGGAGCGATCAACAGCCACGGCACCCCAGAAATGCCGGCGCGGGGTTTGGAAGAGGCTCAGTGAGCCTGAAACGGTATTGAGAGAGCTCGCGAAGGTGTCAGCGATCCTATCGTCTAAAGTAAGTCGAAGGGTGACCGATGCGGGCGAGAGCCAGTTTAGCGGGACCCAAGGGCGCTAAAACCTTGGCCTTCCGAGCGGTCTGTGGGCCTCTTGCGTCGAGCATGCCGGAGTAGGGGACGGCGAAACTGCCATCATAAGTTCTCCAACTGGGAGATGGCCGTCACGCCGCTCGAGCCGGCCGAGCTTCCGCATTCGCCCGCACTTCGGCAGCGAGGCGGTGCAATCGTCGGCGGCGAGCCGGAGGCGGCGTTCGGGATCAGACTTCCCGGGAAACCTCATCAAGCCGTCCGGATCAGGCCGCGGGTCACCGCGGTCGCCAGCTGATCTTCGCTCTCACCACGGGTGCGGCGTCGCAACTCGACGATCTTCCCCCGTCGGGAAATACTTCCGTCGGCTAAGGACGGATGGCCGGACCGTGATCGGCGAGCTCGTCGACCAATCCGCATTTAGTAGCCATCATACCAGCTTGCAGCGACGTGGACCGGGAGGATCAAGACATTGACGACGATCGCGTTGTTCGGCGCCGGCGGTAAGATGGGCTACCGGCTGGCCAGCAATCTTCAGCGATCCCGCTTCGCGGTTTCCCATGTGGAGGCCGCCGAAACAGGACGGAAGCGGCTGATGGACGGTCTCGGCTTCGACAGCGTCGCGCCCGAGGCGGCGCTCGCCGAGGCGGACGTGGTGGTCCTCGCCGTGCCGGACACGCTGATCGGCAAGGTCTCCGCCGGGATCGAAGGCAAACTCAAGCCAGGGATGATGGTCGTGGTGCTCGACGCCGCGGCACCCTTCGCGGGCCATCTGCCGACGCGCCCGGACCTCACCTACTTCGTGACGCACCCCTGCCATCCGCCGGTCTTCAACGATGAGACCGAGATCGACGCGAAGCGCGACTTCTTCGGCGGCGTGCGCGCCAAGCAGCATATCGTGAGCGCGCTGATGCAGGGCCCGGAGGAGGCCTACGTGCTCGGCGAGGAGATCGCGCGCGTGATCTGGGCGCCCGTCATGCGGTCGCATCGGGTCACCGTCGAGCAGATGGCGTTGCTCGAGCCGGGTCTCTCGGAAACGGTGGCCGCGACGCTTCTCGTTGTCATGCGGGAGGCGATGGACGAGGTGATCGCCCGCGGCGTCGATCGCGAGGCGGCTCGGGACTTCCTGCTCGGCCATCTAAACGTGCTCGGCTCGGTGATCTTTGAGGAAACAAAGGGGGTTTTCTCGGACGCTTGCAACAAGGCGATCGAGTTCGGCAAGCCGGCGCTGATGCGGTCCGACTGGAAGCGCGTCTTCGAGCCGGACGAGATTGCCGCCAGCATCCAGCGCATCACCTGACCGCGCGGTCGGCGGGGCGCCCTCATGGCCGAGTTCATCACCGTCACCTACAGGATCGAGACGGCGGGCGACCCCGAAAAGCTGGCGGTGCGGATCGCGTCCGACCAGTCGACCGGAACGTTCGTCTCCCTTCCGGGCGAAACGCCCGACCTCAAGGCGCGGGTCGCGGCCCGTGTGACGGGGTATCGCGTTCTGAAACCAATCGCCGTTCCATCGCTGCCGCAGGCCCGTCCGGCTGCGCTATATAACCGCGGCGAAGCTGATATCGCGTTCCCCGTGGACGCGATCGGAACCGATCTCGCGGCATTGATGACGATTGCGATCGGCGGAGTCTTCTCGATCAAGGGCCTCACCGGTGTCCGGATCGTCGATTTGGCACTGCCGCCGTCCTTCCGCGACGCGTATCCCGGCCCGCGATACGGCATCGAAGGCAGCCGCGCGCTCGCCGGCGTGCAGGGCCGTCCGATCATCGGCACCATCGTCAAGCCGGCACTCGGCCTGAGGCCCGACGAAAGTGCGGCGATGGTTCGCGATCTCGTGGAGGCGGACGTCGATTTCATCAAGGACGATGAGAAGCTGATGGGACCGGCCTACTCGCCGCTTGCCGACCGCGTTCGCGCGATCATGCCGGTCATCCTCGACCGCGAGCAGCGGACCGGCCGCAAGACGATGTATGCGTTCGGCATAACTGCGATCGACCCGGACGAGATGATGCGGAACCACGACGTCGTCGCGGCGCACGGCGGGAACGCCGCGGTGATCAACATCGCTTCGATCGGCTTCGGCGCCATGCAGTTCCTTCGCGCGCGCTCGTCGCTCGTGCTTCACGCGCACCGGAACGGCTGGGACCTCCTCACGCGCCACCCAGGCTTCGGCTTCGACTTCAAGCCGTGGAGCCTGTTCTGGCGGCTTCTCGGGGTGGACCAGTTCCAGATCAACGGCATCGCCGCGAAATACTGGGAGCCCGACAGCTCCTTCGCGCGCTCCTTCGCCGATTGCTGCGCGCCGATCTTCTCCTCGGCCGACCGCCCGCTACCGGTCGTCTGCTCCGGGCAATGGGGCGGCCAGGCTGCGGCCACCTGGCGCGAGACCGGCGGCACGACCGACCTGCTTTATCTCTGTGGTGGTGGCATCGTCGCCCATCCGGATGGTCCGGCGGCCGGCGTGCGCGCGGTCCGTCAGGCCTGGGAGGCGGCTATCGCGGGGGTGTCCCTCGCGACGTGGGCGCGCGAGCATCGCGAGCTCGCCCAATCGCTCGAGAAGTTCGGAACCCCCGCGCAGCGCGCCGGGGATGACTTCGCCTGGGGTGATGCGCCGTGAGCACGCCGCGCATTGCCTTCTACGGCGACGATCTCACCGGCTCGACCGACGTGATGGAGGCGCTGACGCTTCGCGGCATTCCGACCGTGCTGTTCACCAACGAGCCGACCGCATCCCAGCGTGCCGCGTTTGCGGGGGCGGAGGCGGTCGGTCTCGCCGGTACGAGCCGAAGCGAAACACCGGCGTGGATGGACGAGCACCTGTCGGGTGCGTTCCGGTTTCTCGCCAACACCGGGGCGTCGTTCTGCCACTACAAGATCTGCTCCACATTCGACTCCGCGCCGGCTATCGGATCGATCGGCCGGGCTCTCGATATCGGACGACGCGTGTTCGGCGGGGGTGTGGTTCCGATCGTGGTCGGCGCGCCCGAACTCAGGCGCTGGACGGTGTTCGGGCATCTGTTCGCGGGCTACGGCAGCGACGTGCGTCGAATCGATCGACATCCGGTGATGCGCCATCATCCGGTGACACCGATGGACGAGGCGGACCTCACGATCCATCTCGCACGGCAGACTTCGGCTCGGATTGGCCATGTCAACCAGGTCGAGCTCACGGGCGAGGAGGCGGACAGGATCGTCGACGCACGCGCAGACGGCGCCGAGGCGCTGCTGCTCGGTGTTGCGGACCACGACAGCCAACGCGCGGTCGGACGGCAACTGCTTCGCCTGCAGGAGCGTGGAACACGCTTCGTGATTGGCTCGTCCGGCGTGGAATACGCGCTCGCTACCGCGTGGCCGAAGCGCATCCCTGGCTCGCACCCGGTTCTGGAACCTGTCGATCGTATCGCCGTGGTGTCCGGGAGCGTGTCCCCTACCACGGAGCGACAGATCCGAGCCGCCGAGTTACGCGGCTTCGCCGCCATAGCGGTCAACCCAAGTTCGCTCGCTGAGGGCGGGGCGCCCAGCGTCGCTGAGTCGCTGTTAATGGCGCATGCTACGTTGAGCGAGGGGCGCAGCGTCATCTTGTACACCGCGCTTGGCCCGTCCGGCGATCTTGAGGGTTTGCTCGAGGCGCCGGGCGCGCGGCATGCCGTTGGGCGAGCGCTCGGGTCGATTCTCGCAACACTCGCGAGAGAGGCCGGACTTCGTCGCGTGATCGTGGCCGGTGGCGACACGTCGAGCCACGCGCTCGGTATGCTCGGGATCCACGCGCTTACGATCCGCTTGCCACTTCCCCGAACCCCCGGCTCGCCGATCTGCCGGGCACATTCCGACGACAGGGCATCGGACGGCCTCGAAATCGCCTTCAAGGGCGGCCAGGTCGGATCGGATGATTATTTCGTGACGATCCGGGACGGGACAACATAACGAACCGGGATCGGGCTCTGAAGCACACGAGAAAGGGTCATGATGTCATGCCTTCCCCTATAGGCTTGAAGCTGTCCCGCCCATGACCCCGCGCGCAGCGGATCGGACGACGTCCGCAGCCACAGCGTCGCGTCGCTCGTTCCTGAGCATCGCCCTTGCCATGGGAGCAACCGTAGCGTTGCGCCGGAGTGCCTCAGCCAACGTCACGCGAAGGATGGGATCCATGTTCCCGGTCAAAGAGACAGACATCGCCACCAACGGCATCGTTCTCCATGTGACAGAGCTCGGCGAAGGTCCAGCCATTCTCTTCGTGCACGGCTTTCCGGACACCTCCTACACTTGGCGCAAGCAGATGCAGGTCGTGGGCGCTGCCGGCTTTCGCGGGATTGCCCCCGATATGCGCGGCTATGGTGGCTCGTCCGCACCGGCCGATCCAGCGCTCTACACGCCCTTCCAAACGGTCGGCGACCTCGTCGGCCTTCTCGATGCCATGGAGATCCAGCAAGCCATTATCGTGGGGCATGATTGGGGTGCGAACGTCGCTTGGAATGCCGCCCTGATGCGCCCAGACCGCTTCAAGGCCGTGTTCTGTCTCGCTGTCCCCTACTCGCCCCGCGGGAAAGTCAGTGTGCTGGACGCGATGAGAGCGGCTGGGCACGCTGACGACTTTTATATGTTTGAGCAGATCAGACCGGAGGCAGATTCGGTATGGGCGGATGCAGCCATCACCATACCTGGCATGCTCTATTGGGCGTCCGGATCCGCGCCTCCAAGCAGCGCTTGGAACCCGCTCGATCCTGCGCGCAACCTGCACCGGAAGCCGCCGGAGCACCTTCCGTCCTGGATCGAGACTGACTACCTCGCTCACAATATTGCCGAATTTCAGCGAACAGGTTTTCACGGCGCGCTCAACTACTATCGTGCCATCCAACCCTTCTTCGACCTTTCGGGCGCTTATGTCGGAGCGAAGATAGGACAGCCATCCTACTTTGTCTGGGGCAAATCGGATGGCTTGGTTCCCATCTACCATCTTACAGAGGCCTCATTGCGCGACCGACTGCCCGGCCTAAGAGGTTACGTTGGGCTGGATGGCGTTGGTCATTGGGTCCAACATGAAGCGGCGCTCAAGGTAAATGAGGATCTGGTCAGCTTCGCCCGTTCGGTGAGTTAGAGCTCAACGTATGACTACTCTGACCGCCCGCACGTTTATCTCGCCACGCCACACGACGCGCTATTGGGAGACCGGCCCGCCTCACGGGCCATTGATGATTTCCCTGCATGGCTGGCCCGGCATCGGCATGATGTGGCGGGCGCAGTTGCAGGCCTTCGCCGCTGAAGGCTGGCGCTGTGTCGCACCCGATATGAGAGGCTACGGCGGCTCATCGACGCCAGATGCTCCCGAGGCCTACACCATGCGCGAGATCGTCGGGGATATGGTTGAGCTTCACGACCATTTCGGGGGGCTTCCTGCGATTTGGGTTGGCCATGACCTAGGATGCCCTGTGGTCGGTGCGATTGCTGCGCACCATCCTAAGCGAAGCCGAGGCGTAGTGTTCGTCTCCGTACCATACTTTCCAAACGGGTTCGCTCTGGCCAATCTTCTGCCCCTCGTCGACCGGCAGCTCTACCCGGCTGACATTTATCCATACGGGCAATGGGACTACTGCCAATTCTACGGTGATCACTTTGACCAGACGGTAAACGACTTCGGCGCCGACGTTCGAGCAACGCTTGCAGCGATATACCGGCCTGGGAACCCGGTTTCGAAAGGTCGGATCTATCGATCAGCTCTAGTCACACGCCAGGGGGGTTGGTTCGGCTCTGCGAACAGAGCTCCGGCGACTGCACCCGACCCCGCACTTTGGCCCCACGACGACTTTGAAACTCTCGCAGGGACGTTCGCCGTCACCGGCTTTCGTCCGGGCAACTCCTGGTACTTGAACGACGACACCAATATCGCATTCGCGCATTCGGCTCCGAATGGCGGCCATCTGCAGCAGCCTGTCTTGTTTATCAATGGCAACCTCGACGGGCTCTGCGACATAAATGCAAGTAGCATCGGCGTGCCAATGCGCCACGCCTGCTCAGACCTTTGTCTGACGGATCAGCCGGCAGGCCACTGGTTGCCACTGGAGCGGAAGGCCGAGGTGACGAAGGATATCCGCTCGTGGATCAGTTCTAGACAGCTGTCGTAATCCGGTCAGACTCGACACACAACGCTTGTTCGAGTGAAGCGGTGCGCACACGCGCACGAGGATGTAGAAATCGAGGTCGTGATGTTTCGGATCCGAGTGTATGAAAACAGCTCCTATCAGGATGAGGACGAGGCCTACTTCCTGAGTGGAAGTTTCGATGCTGAGCAGGCTCTGGCAAAATGCCGCGAGATCGTAGACGCGGATCTGCGCGAACATCACAAGGAGGGTGTCTCCTCCGAGGGCCTACTGATCGGGTACCGGATGTTCGGTCGGGATCCGGTTATCTTGGGTGAGGGAGCGCCGGAGTTCTCCGCCTGGAGCTTTGCGGAAGAGCGATCGAGGGAGATCGCCGGGCAGCAACCGATCGGCTCATAGACGCTTACGCTCTCCGTCGGCTGCTCGGCGCTCGTTCGGAAGCTCCGTTACTACCCGCAGGTCGCCGAAAGTTCGTCGTCCTCAATCTTACCAGCTCGATCCGGATATCTGACATCGAGTTCCGGTCAACCGCCGCGTTTCAAAGCGATGGGTGTCACGACCCTCTTCCGGCTAAGGGGCGTTATCGGTTCCTCCCCGCTGAGCACCTTTCCTGTCCAGCAGGAGAACGGCGACCGCCTCGATCACCTCTGGCTCGCCCCTGCCCAGCTCGATCGCAGCCCTGAGGGCCTGCCGCCAGCGGCAGCCGCCCATCCTGCTTTGCAGCAGAGCGTGCGACACCATGAAGGCCGGCAGCAAGGAGGGTCGGGGCAAGCCAAGTCAGGTCACCGAGAACTTATCGGCGAAAATGGGGCAGCTCACCCATGGTCGCTAAGG
>CAXUBM010000095.1:0-7186 GCA_964249235.1 uncultured Acetobacteraceae bacterium
GGTGGGGCATCACATGCGCAAGAAGGAAGAGCAGAAGAGCGGCGGCTAAGGGAGCCGAGGCTCCGCCCCGGACCCGCCGCGCGCTGCGCACACCGGAGGGCGTCGGGCGGTGGATCGGGAACGGGCGGTTCAGTGAGTCCGGGTCGTTGCGGCACCGTTGACCGCCGCGGTCGATCGATCCTAGGGTCGCGCCCGTGAAAAGCCCGGGCAACGGGCAGCTGCGATCGGTCGCGTTCGGAGGAAACCTTGGCCAAGATGCTCAAAGCGCTTCTCGCCGCGGCGATTGCGACGGGGCTGCTGCTCGGCAGTCCGGCGCGGGCGCAGGCCAAGACATTCACCGTGGCGCTGATCCCGGGCCTGACCACCGACGCGTTCTACGTCACGATGCGGCGGGGCGCCGAGGACGCGGCCAAGGTGCTCGGGGTGAACCTGGTGTTTCAGGGCGCACCCGAGTTCAATCCGGTGCAGCAGACCCCGGTGCTCGACGCGGTGGTCGCACGGCATCCGGACGCCATACTGATCGCGCCCACCGACAAGACACAGCTGGTGCAGCCGCTCAGGCACGCCGCCGACGCCGGCATCCCGATCATCACCGTCGATACCTATATCGGGACCGGCAATTACCAGACGGGATCCGGCGACGCTGACTTCCCGCTGTCCTACATCGCCTCCGACAACGAGCTGGGTGGGCAGATCGCGGCGCGCGCACTGGCCGGCGCGATCGGCGACAAGGGCAAGGTCTACGTCTCCAACATCAAGCCCGGCGTGTCGACGACGGACCAGCGCGAGCAGGGCTTCCGGGAGGAGATGAAGAAGCATACGGGCATCACGGTGCTGCAGACCGAGTACAACGACGACGACGCGAACAAGGCGGCTTCGCAACTGCAGTCGGTCTACGCCCGCAACGCGGACCTCGCCGGCGTCTTTGGCGTCAACCTGTTCTCGGCCAGCGGTTCGGCCAACGGCGTGCAGCAGGCCGGACAGTCGGGCAAGATCAAGGTCGTCGCCTTCGACGCGCCGGCCAGCATCGTGGGTCAGATCAAGTCCGGCCTGATCACCGCGACGATCGCCCAGCATCCGGCCGAGATCGGCTATTTCGGCGTGGTGTCGGCCTACGCGCACCTGACGGGGCACTCGATACCGGTCAAGATCGGAACCGGATTCACGGTGATGGACAAGTCCAACATCGACAGTCCCGAGGTCGCGAAGTTCATCTACAAGGATTGAGGCACCAGTCCCGCCGACGGAGCGGCGCGTGACCGGTCTCGCCGCTTCGGACGACGCGAGCCGCCGAGCGTCGGGGCGTGGGCGTTCGCACCTGCTTCTTGTCGCCGCGCGTCTGCGGGCGTGGCTGTTCCTGGTGCTGCTGCTGGCGGTGTTCGAGGTCTGGGCCAGAGCGAAATACGGCGCGAGCTTCGTGCTTTCGAGCTACAATGCGCAGTCGATCGCGGTCTTCACGGTGGCGCCGCTGTTGCTGGCGCTGGGCGAGACCTTCGTCATCATCGCGGGCGGGATCGATCTTTCGGTCGGCTTCATCATGGGTCTGTCCGCGGTGGTGGCCGCGCACGGCGCCAACCTCGCCGGTCCATACATGCCGGCGTTCGCGGCCATGCTGGCGGGCATCGCGGCGGGGCTGCTGGTCTCGCTGGTTCCCGGCGCGGTCAACGGCTGGCTGATCTCCAAATTGAAGGTGCCGCCCTTCATCGGCACGCTCGGCATGTACGGCGTGGCCCGCGGCGCCGCCTTCCTGCTCGCCGCGGGAACCACGGTGCCGGTCGCCAACCCGGACTTCGCGGTGCTGGGCAACGGCCGCGTGCTGGGCTTCCCGATCGTGGTGATCATCACGATCCTGTTCCTCCTGCTGATGAGCTACATGCTGGGCCAGACCCGCTTCGGCCAGCACACCTACGCGGTGGGGGCGAGCGAGCAGGCGGCGCTGCGCGCCGGCATCGATGTCGGGCGGCTGACGCGCAGGCTCTACGTGCTGTCGGCATTGTGCGCGGGCATCGGCGGCGTGCTCTACACGGCGCGCTTCACGGCCGGGGCGGCGCAGGCGGGCGAGCCGCTGCTGCTCGACTCGATCGCGGCGGTGGTGATCGGCGGGGCCAGCCTGTTCGGCGGCTCGGGCACGGTGCTCGGCACGGTGGCCGGCTCGCTGGTGATCGCGGTGATCCAGTATGGGCTGGTGTTCATCGACGTCGAGCCGTTCTGGCAATTCGTCGCGGTGGGCGTGGTGATCATCATCTCGGTGCTGGTCGATCAGACGCAGAGCAGGCTCGGGGGCGAGCGGTGACGCGCGGGCTGCCGCCTACGCGGCAACCGATCCTCGACGTGCGCGACGTCACCAAGCGGTTCGGCGGCGTCGAGGCGCTGCGCGGCGTGTCGCTCTCGCTGCATCCCGGCGAGGTGGTGGCGCTGGCGGGCGACAACGGCGCCGGCAAGTCGACGCTGACCAAGATGATCTCGGGCGTCTATGCGGCGGACGGTGGACAGATCCTGCTCGACGGCGAGCCGGTCCGCTTCGCGACCCCCGAGGCGGCACGGGCGGCGGGGATCGAGACCATCTACCAGGACCTGGCGCTGGCCGACAATCTGTCGGTCGGCGCCAACATCTTTCTCGGCCGCGAGCCGACGCGACGCGTCTTCGGCATCGTGCCGGTGCTCGACCGCGGGAGGATGGCCGAGGCGGCCAAGGAGACCATGGCCCGGCTCGACTTCCATCTCGACCGGGTCGACGCTCCGGTCGGCCGGTTCTCGGGCGGCCAGCGCCAGGCGGTCGCCATCGGCCGGGCGATCTACTGGAACGCGCGCGTGATCCTGATGGACGAACCGACGGCGGCGCTCGGCGTACCGGAGCAGCGCAAGGTGCTGGCGCTGATCCGGAGCCTGAAGGCGCAGGGCCGCGGCGTGCTGTTCATCAGCCACAACCTGCAGGACATCTTCGCGGTGGCCGACCGGATCGTGATCCTCAGGCGGGGCAGCCTCGCGGGCGAGCGTCCGATCGGGGAGACGACGCACGACGAGGTGGTCAAGCTGATGATCGGCGGCTGATGAGCGCGCGGCGCGGGCGAGGCAGAGACCTGCCGTGCGGCGGCATGGCGGCCGATCCGGAGAGCTTCGCCCGCCCGAAGGGCGGCCCCGAAGTCACAGCGGCGTGATTTCAGTTCGATACGGAACTTAAACGTTGGCACCGGCCGGTGTCGGCCGTCATGTTAGCATGACGTTAGGGTCTCTGCTCGATGATCGGCGAGACGGCGGTGACAGGCTGGATAATGCTGAGTGGGACTGGTTGAGTTCTCGACCGACATGACCCGTGGCTGCTCGCGCTGGCGTCCTTCATCTGTCTGTGGTCCTGCTTCACGGCCTCGGCGCTGCTGTCGCGGGGATGTGCGGCGCCGGGCGGGGCGAAGACGATCTGGGCCGCCATCGCCGGCCTCGCGTTCGGCTGCGGCGTGTGGTCGCTCCACTTCATCGCGATGCTCGCCTTCAAGCCCGGCCTGGCGATCAGCTACGACCTGACGGACACCGGTTGGTCGCTGGTGATCGCGGTGGTCGGGGCGTGCCTCGGCTTTCGCGTCGCCTTGTCGCGCCTGCCGGCGGTCCGGCGGGTGGTGGGCGGCGCGACGCTGCTGACGGCGTCGATCGGCGGCATGCACTATGTCGGAGTCGCCGCCATGCGCCTGCAGGGGCGCTTCACGCTCGACCACCAGCAGGTCGCGCTGTCGCTGGTCGCGAGCTGGGTGCTCGCGGCGGCGGCGTTGGCTGTGCTGTCCGGCATCGGCTCGTTCCCTCGCCGGGTGCTGCTGAGCCAGGTGCTGCTGACGGTGTTGCTGTCGCTGGCGATCTGCCTGCTCCATTTCGCCGGGATGTCGGCGATGACGCTGCATCTCGGCCTGGGGCCGGCGGTCCACGGCGCCGTGCTCGGTTCCCAGACGCTGGCGATCGCGGTGGGCTCGGCCAGCGTGGCCTTGCTGCTGATCAGCCTGTCCGTGTCGGTGATGGATCGTCACCTTTCGCAGCGCTCGGCGCGGGAGGAGGTCAGGCTGCGGGAGATCGCGCATCACGACGCACTGACGGGCGTGGCCAATCGCGTGCTGCTCGACCTGGAACTGGCGCGCGTTCTGCAGCAGGCGCAAGGGAACGGCTCGAGCGCCGCCATCCTGTGCCTGGACCTCGATCGTTTCAAAGCCATCAACGACCTGCTCGGGCATGCCGCGGGAGACAAGCTGCTCGTTGCCACCGCGCGACGGATCAGCGGCCTGCTGCGGCGCGGCGACGTCCTTGCGCGTCTCGGGGCCGACGAGTTCGCCATCCTGCTCGCCGAGGCGGGCGACGGCGCGCACTATGTCGCGGTGGCGGAGAGGATCGCGGCGGCGATCTCCGAGCCATTCTTCGTCGACGACCAGCGGATGAGCATCGGCGCGTCGATCGGCGTCGCCATCTATCCGGAGGATGGGCCGACGGGTGAGGAACTGCTCCGCCGCGCCGACATCGCGCTCCATCGGGCCAAGGAGGAAGGGCGCGGCGGCATGCGCCTGTTCGCGCCGGACATGGATCTGGAGCTGCAGCAGCGGCGCACTCTCGAGAGAGACCTGCAGGTGGCCATCGGCGAAGAGGCGCTCGAGGTCTACTACCAGCCTCTGGTCGCCTGCGGCGGCGGAGAGGTCGAGGGATACGAGGCGCTCCTGCGCTGGCAGCATCCGACCCGCGGGATGGTGCCTCCGTCCCAGTTCATCCCGATCGCCGAGGAGAGCGGCCTGATCATCCCGCTCGGACGCTGGGTGCTCGACCAGGCCTGCAGGACCGCGTCGCGCTGGGAGACGCCGTTGCGGATGGCGGTGAATCTTTCGCCGACGCAGTTCAAGCAGGGCAACCTGGTCGGGCAGATCGCCTCGGCGCTGGCCGAGAACGGGCTGGCGGCGAGCCGGCTGGAGCTGGAGGTCACCGAAGGCGTGCTGATCGACAACCCGGCGCGCGCGGTCGCCATCCTGTCGGAGCTTCGCGCGCTCGGCGTGCGCGTGTCGCTCGACGATTTCGGCACGGGTTTCTCCAGCCTGAGCTACCTGCGCGTGTTCCCGCTGGACAAGATCAAGATCGATCGGTCGTTCATCACCAATCTGGGGCGCGACGCGAAATCGGCGGCGATCGTGCGCTCGATCGTCATGCTCGCGCACAGTCTCGACCTGTCGGTCACGGCGGAGGGCGTCGAGACGACGGAGCAACTGGCGATCCTGCAAGCGCAGGCCTGCAACCAGGTGCAAGGCTACCTGTTCGGCCGGCCGGCGAGGCTGACCGACCTGGTGATCCCGAGCCTGACCGCCGACGGTCGGGCAAGCGTCCCGCCGGTGGCGGAGCAGGCGGCGCGGCTGGAGCTGGCGAGCATCGCCGCGGAGTGAGTGGGCCGCTGCCCCGGTCCTCAGGCGCCTGCCCGGCCTCCGGAGCTGACCGGGACGGGGGCAGAGCCCCTGAGCTGCGGCGTGCCTACTTGGGACGGAGCGTCTCGGCGCCTTCGAGGGCGGCGCCGAGGCGGCGGCTGAGGAAGGCTGTGACCGCGACTTCCTCGGCGGTGAGGGCGTGGTCGGGGTGGTCGAGCTGCTGTTCGGCGCGGGCGGCGAGGCCTTCCATCAGGGAGCCGTCGAGGTAGCCGTCGAAGATGGCGGGGTGGATGTAGCATTTGCGGCAGATGGCCGGGGTGTTGCCGAGCATCTTGGAGACGGCCTCGACGGCGCGCAGGACGTTCTTCTTGGCTTTCGCCTTGGTGTCGTAATGTTCGAGCTCGGTCAGGGCGAGGGCGGCCAGGTTGGTGGCGGCCCAGGTGCGGAAGTCCTTGGCGGTGATGTCCTCACCGGTGGCGTCGTGGAGATATCGGTTGACGTCGTCGGAGGTGACGGCCTGGAGCTCGCCGTTCTCGGCCTTGAAGCGGAACAGGCTCTGGCCCTTGAGGTCCTGGAGCTTGGCGACGATGCCGGCGAGACGACGGTCCTTGAGCTCGATGTGCTGCTGGACGCCGTGCTTGGCGCGAAAGTCCAGGACGAGCTTGGTCCCCTGGGTTCTGACGTGGCGACGGCGCAGCGTGGTGAGGCCGAAACTCTTGTTATCGCGCGCATATTCCTCGTTGCCGACGCGGGCCAGGGATTTTTCCAGGAGCTGGATGATCGCGGCGGTGACCTTCTCGCGGCCGAGGCCGGGTCTGGCCAGGTCGCGGGCGACCGCGGCGCGGATCTCGGGCAGCTTCTGGCCGAAGACGAGCATGTGGGCGTATTTCGCCTCGTCGCGGGTCTCGCGCCATCTGGGATGGTAGCGATACTGCTTGCGGCCGCGGGCGTCGCGGCCGGAGGCCTGCAGGTGGCCGTCGGCGTCGGGACAGATCCAGACGTCGCGGTAGGCGGGGGGAATGGCGAGCTTGCGGATGCGGGCAATCTCGGCGTCGTCGGTGATCTCACGGCCCTTGGGGTCGCGGTAGCGGAAACCTTCCTTGAGGGGCTCGCGGGTGATGCCGGGGCCGTCGTCGTGGACATAGGTCAGGTGGGCGGCCTTGGCGGAGGCCTCCCATTCGGCCTCCTTGATGTCGTCGCTCATCGCGTCTCCTTTTCTTCGCCCCCGGCCTGGGCCAGACAGCCGAGGGCGTGAAGCGTGTCGCGGACCGCAATGTCGAGGGGAGTGTGCGGTTCCTTGCCCAAGGTGCGGACGAGTTCCGCGTTGTCGAGGCGGACGGGCGTCCGCCAGAGGTGGCGCATTTCCGCGAGCTCGCGCGCCAGGGGCACGAAGGGCGCGGCGAGCGGCACGAGCGGCCAGGGAAAGCGGCGGACGCGGGCCTGCGTGAGGCGGCGGACGGTGGCGGCCATGGTCAGGCCGTCGGGATCCCAATGACCGGCGAAGTGGAAGCGGGCGAAGGGCGGCAGGCGGTCGGTCAGGTCGGCAAGGGCGGCCATGGCGGCGGCGAGGTCGGGGAGGTAGGCCCAGGCATGGCCGGTGTCGGGATGGGCGGGATTGAGGATGGTGCGAACCGGTCTGCCGGGCTTGGCCATGACGCCGGAGAACCAGTTGTTGCCGGTGCCGGGGCCGAAGAAGTCGCCGGCGCGCACGATCAGGGCGCGGGCCTGACCTCCGGCGGCGGCGCGTTCGAGGCGCCGTTCGAGTTCGACGCGGATGGCGCCTTTGCGGGATGTCGGGTGCTGGGGAGAGG
>CAXUBM010000096.1:0-7161 GCA_964249235.1 uncultured Acetobacteraceae bacterium
GGCACGGGCGGCGTGACCGCCGACCGCGCCGAGGGCCGCACCTGCGAGGCCGGCGAGACCGCCGGACCAGGGAGCGGCGGGGCGGATGGCGGCGCCGCAGAAGGCGCCGCTGCCCAGACGGGCGCCGAACTGGACGGGGACGAGACGGCTCTGCGCGCTCGGGTGCTTGTCGGCGACGAGCTCGCCAGCGGCGATGAGAGAGAAGATCGGCGGGGAGACCGGCTCGCCGAGGAAGAAGAAGGGCGTGCGGCGAAGGTCGATCGCGCCGGCTCGGGCGGCCCAGCTCAGGGCGGCGGGGACCACGGTGGTGCGCAGGCCGGCAACCGCTCCGATGGCGGCGGAGCGTGCGAGTGAGGAGATCATCGGGGGCGGCCTGCAAGATGCTGGAGGAGGATGACGGTCTTGGCGTCCTGGATGGCGCCGGAGTGGACCATGGCGAGGGCGGTGTCGAGGGAGAGTTCGAGGACTTCGATGTCCTCGCCCTCGTCGGCGAGTCCGCCGCCGCGGGCGCGTCGGTCGGCCGCCCGGTAGGTGGCGGTGAAGAAATGCAGGCGCTCGGTGAAGGCGCCGGGGCTCATGAAGAGGTCGAAGAGAGGCTTGACGTCGCCGAGCGTGACGCCGGCTTCCTCCTCGGCCTCGCGGCGGACGGTGGCTTCTGGCTCGCCGCCGTCAAGGAGACCGGAAATCGACTCGACGAGCATGCCGTGGGTGTGGGGACGTAGGGCGGGTAAGCGTAACTGGCGTACGAGGAGTACGGTGCCGCGGGTGGGGTCGTAGGGCAGGACGGTGGCGGCGTCGCCGCGCTCGTAGGTCTCGCGGGTGAGGGTCTGCCACCGGCCATCGGCGCGCTGGATGTTGAAACTGGTCTGCCGGAGCAGTCCATAGACGTGAGAGAGGATCCGGGACTCTCGGACGCGGACGCGGTCGTTCATGACGGTTTCTCCGGCGGTCAGGACGGGTAAGGTCGTCGTGTAACGCACGAGGACCGTTTATGCGCGCGCTTGCTGTTCTGTTCGGGGCCGTGTTGGCCGCGCCGCTGGCTTCGGCGAGTGTGCCGGCGGGGGAGCCGCCCTCCTTTCTCGACGCGGCCGGCGGCAAGGCGGCGGCAGACTGGGTCGCAGCGGAGAACGCGCGGACGTTGGGCGTGTTGCAGCGCGATGCGCGCTATGCGGGGTTTCATGCGGCAGCGCTGTCGCTGGCGCAGTCGAGTGACCGGATCGCGACGCCGCAGCTGATCGGCGGCATGGTCTACAACTTCTGGCAGGATCCGGCGCACGTGCGGGGGATCTGGCGGCGGACGACGATCGCGAGCTACCGGACCGACGAGCCGGACTGGACGACGGTGCTCGATCTGGACGCGCTGGCGGCCCGCGAGCATGCCAACTGGGTGTGGAAGGGGGCGGATTGCGCGGCGCCGCGATTCCGGCGCTGCCTCATCTCGCTGTCGGACGGCGGCGAGGATGCGACGACGGTGCGGGAGTTCGACCTCGTCACGCGTGGCTTCGTGCCGGGCGGGTTCGTCTCGCCGCATTCCAAGCAGGATGTGGACTGGGACGGCGAGAACGCGGTGCTGGTGGCGCGCGATTGGGGACCGGGCACGATGACGGTGTCGGGCTACGCGTTCGTGCTCAAGCGGCTCGAGCGTGGGCAGAGGCTGGCGGACGCGCGCGAGGTGTTCCGCGGCAACGCGCGGGACGTGGAGATCGACGGCGGAACGAGCGTGGACGGTGACGGGCACCGGGCGACGGTGCTGATGGAGGACCATGACGGGCTCCATCGGCGCTACCTGCTCGAGCGGGCGGGCGGAACGGTGGCGCTCGACCTGCCACCGCGGGTGACGCTGATCGGGTTCGTGGGCAACCGGCTCGTGTTCAAGATCGACGAAGACTGGCAGGCGAGGAACGGGACGCGGGTGCTGTCGGGGAGCCTGGTGTCGCTCGCGTCGGACAGGCCGCAGGCGGGGCCGCTTGTGATCTGCGCGCCGGGGACGGGCGACTCGATCGACGATGCGGCGGTGACGAAGAACGCCGTGGTGGTGAGCCTCTACCACGACGTGCGCGGTCAGGGCTGGGTGTTCACGCCCGGAGCGGACGGGTGGCATGGCAGGCAGCTCGCGCTGCCGGACAACGCGTCGGTGGGGATCGAGACCGCTTCGATGGGCAGCGAGGCGGCGTTCTTCTCGGCGATGGGGTTCCTGCTGCCGACGCAGCTGTGGGAGATTGCGGACGCGGATGGGAAGGCTGCGAAGATCAAGGCGCTGCCTGCAAAGTTCGATGCGAGCGGGATGGTGGTCGAACAGGACTGGGCGGTTTCGAGCGACGGAACGAGGATCCCGTATTTCCTCGTGCATGCGAAGGGGATGAAGCGCGACGGGCACAATCCGACCGAGCTTTACGCGTATGGCGGGTTCATGATCTCGATGACCCCGCGTTACGATCCGACGCTGGGGCAGCTCTGGCTGTCGCATGGCGGGGTGTATGCGCTGGCCAACATCAGGGGCGGGGCGGAGTTCGGGCCGTCCTGGCACGACACGGCGGTGAAGACGGACCGGCAGCGCGCTTATGACGATTTCACGTCGGTGGCGCGGGACCTGATCGCGCGCAAGGTGACGGACGCGCGGCACCTGGGCATACGCGGCGGGTCGAACGGCGGGCTGCTGATGGGCGTGGAGTTCACGCAGCATCCCGAACTCTGGCATGCGGTGATGATCGATGTGCCGCTGCTGGACATGATGAACTTCGAGACGATGGCGGCGGGCGCGTCCTGGGTGGGCGAGTATGGCAGCGTGTCGGATCCGGCGGTGCGGGCGTTCTGGGCCAAGACGTCGCCGCTGCAGAACCTCAAGGCAGGGGTGGACTATCCGGAGCCGTTCATTTTCACCACGACCAAGGACGACCGGGTGGGGCCGGTGCATGCGCGGCGTTTCGCCTGGCGGATGGCGGCGCTGAAGCTGCCGTTCCTCTACTATGAGGAGACGGAGGGTGGGCACGCGGCGGGGGCTAATCTGAAGGAGATCGCGACCGAGCGGGCGCTGGAATACACCTACCTGGCGCGTGAGCTGATGAGGTGAAGAGCCAGGGGCCGGGCGCCTGGATCTCGCCGACTTCAGTGATGCCGGTCCGGGGGCGTCGCGGGCAGCAGGCCCCGGCGTGACGCTCCCAGCGGGTCCAGGGCGGAGGCCCGGTTCGGCATGAGGGGCAGCAGCGCGAGCAACTCGAGCGCGGCGGCACCGATCCAGATCGCGCCGGGGGCGCTCGCGCTGGTCGCGGAGAGGAGCGCGGTGGCGACGAGCGGGCCGGGGATGCCGATCAGGCTGCCGAGACTGACCAGCGCGCCTTGCAGGCGTCCCTGCTCGTCGGCGGGAACTTCGCGCGAGAGGAGCGACTGGAGCAGGGGCATCGTGGTGCCGCCCAGGCACCAGAGCGGCATCAGGGTGAAGACGGCCCAGCCCCGGGAGGCGAGGCCGAAGATCGTGCTGGCGGTCGCATCGGAGAAGGTGGCGAGGACGACGCCGCCGCGTTCGCCGAGCCGGCGGCCGATCGGGGCGACGAGAGTGGACTGGGCGACCGCGTGGAGCAGGCCGTAGAGGGCGAGCGAAAGGCCGACGGTGCGGGCGTCAAAGCCGTAACGGGCCTGGCAGTAGAGGATCCAGCAGGAGAACGGGACCTGGGCGGCGATCGTCATCAGGGCGTAGGCGGTGATCAGCCTCGGCAGGCCGGGGTGGATGCGGAAGATGGCGAAGGAGGGGACGACGAGGCGCCAGTTCAGACGCGGGCGCCTGTGACCGGCGGGTCGGGTTTCCGGGAGAAAGGCGAGCACGGCGGCGAAGTTGATGGCGTTGAGGGCGGCGGCGAACAGGAAGGGTGCGCGCAGCGAGAAGCCGCCCAGGAGGCCGCCCGCGATCGGGCCGGCGACGAGGCCGAGGCCGAAGACGGCGCTGATCAGGCCGAAGCGGCGGGCGCGCGCTTCGGGACGGGTGAGGTCGGCGACCACCGAGAAAGCGACGGCCATGCTGGCACCGGAGATGCCGGCGAGGGTGCGGCCGGCGGCGAAGATGGCGACGTCGGGGGCGGCAGCCGCGACGACGTAGTCGATGGCGGCACCGGCGAGCGAGCCGAGGAGGATCGGGCGGCGGCCGAAACGATCGCTGAGCGTGCCGAGGATGGGGGAGAAGAGGAATTGCATGGCGGCGTAGGCGGCCATCAGAGCGCCGTAGAGGGTGGCGACCCGGTCGGTGTGGGCGAGATGGCGAAGCAGGCCGGGCAGCACCGGCATGACGAGGCCGATGCCGACGCTGTCGATGGCGACGATGGCGAGCGTGACGGCGAAGGCGGGGTTCATTCGTCGCGCAGCCGCGGCTCCTCGGCCCATTCCTCCAGGTCGCCGCCGCGGCCGATCGACTGGAGGTCGGCCTCGAGGACGCGCCCGAACATCTCGTAGCTTTGGCGGCTGGCGAGCAGGAAGTCGCTGCGGTCCTCGCCCCAGCGGAGGCGCATCTTCTCGAACTGCTTGATGTCGTAGGCGCGGAAGAGGGCGGCGACGCGATGGGCGCGGTGGGCGCGCATGCCCAGCGCGCGCAGGGCCGCGCGGCCGAGGGCGAGGCTGCCCTCGAACATTTCGCGCTCGACATGATGGGCGCCGCGGGCGGCGAGGTCGTAGGCGTCGCGGCGGTCCCAGGCGCGGGCGAGGATTTTCAGCTGCGGGAAGTTGTCGCGGGCGACCTCGACGAGTTCGCGGGCGCGTTCGCGGTCGTCGATGGCGATGACGAGGAGTTTGGCCGAGCCGGCGCCGGCGGCGTGGAGAAGGTCCAGGCGGGTGGCGTCGCCGTAGTTCACGCGGCGTCCGAGGGCGCGCATCGTGTCGATCTGGGACATGCTGACGTCCATGACCGAGACGGAATATCCGGCGCTTTCGAGCAGGCGGCCGACGATCTGACCGACGCGGCCGTAGCCGGCGACGATGGCGGTCACGTCGGGATCGAACGTGGGGGTCTGGTCGGGTGAGACGCTCGGCTGGCGGGCGGTGGCGAGGCGCTGCCAGGCGATGAAGACGAGCGGGGTGGCCATCATCGAGACCGCGACGACGGTGTCGAGGAAGCGGCCGAACTGGGGGCGGAGCGCGTGGGAGACGGTGGCAAGGCCGACCAGGACGAAGGCGAACTCGCCGCCTCCGGACAGGGCGACGGCGACGGTGCCGGCGTCGCGGGTGGCCAGACCAGCGAGGCGGGCGACAGGCCCGCTGACGGCGGCCTTGAGGAGCATCAGGCCGACCACTGAGCCGGCGAGCAGGAGCGGCTGGCGGACCACGAGACCGATGTCGAGGCCCGCACCGACGGTGATGAAGAAGAGGCCGAGAAGGAGGCCGCGGAAGGGTTCGATGTCGGCCTCGAGCTCGCGGCGGAACTCGCGTTCGGCAAGCACCACGCCGGCGAGGACCGCGCCGCGCGCCTCGGAACGGCCGACATACTGCATCAGGGTGGCGACGCCGAGGACGAGGAGCAGGGCACTGGCGGTGAAGATCTCGCGGACGTTGGCCGACGCGATGAAGCGGAAGGCGGGACGGGTGAGATAGCGGCCGCCGACAATGACGATCGTCATCGCGGCGACGATGGCGAGCGCGTGCTCCCAAGGGGGGACACCGGTGAGCATGGGATCACCGGGCTGTGGCTGGAGGTGAACCCTGGTGGGGGAGAGAAAGGGGAGAAGGGCGAAGAGCGGGATGACGGCGAGGTCCTGGAAGAGAAGGATGCCGAAGCTGGCGCTGCCGGCGGCGGTGCGGCGCAGGCCGCGCTCGTGGAGCACGCCGAGCACGATGGCGGTCGACGACATGGCGAGAACCGCGCCGGTGATCAGGCCGGCGCGCCAGGGCAGGCCGGCGGCGATGGCGGTGGCGGCGATGGCGGCGAGGCAGACGGCGAGCTGGCCGGTGCCGAGGCCGAAGATGCTGCCGCGAAGTTGCCACAGGAGGGCGGGGCGGAGCTCCAGGCCGATCAGGAACAGGAGGATGACGACGCCGAGGCTGGCGAAGTCGCTGACCTCGCTGGCGGTGCCGACGAGGTGGAGCACGTGCGGGCCGATCACGATGCCGGCGATCAGGTAGCCGAGGAGGGCGCCAAGGCCGGCGCGCCTGGCGAGCGGGACGGAAAGGATGCCGGCGGCGAGGTAGACGAGGACGGGGATCACGGCGACCGGCCGGCGACGAGAGTCTCGATGTGGGCGAGGTAGTGGCCGGGAGCGTCGTCGAGCATGTCGGAATGGATGATGAGGGGCACGTCCCAGCGCATGCCGCACAGGTGGGCGGTGCGTTCGAGGGGCCGGATGAACTCCTCGATGGCGTGGCCGTGGCGGCCATCGGCTCCATAGGAAGGGCGGTCGCCGCCGGTGGTGATGACGCAGGACAGCGTCTTGCCGGCAAGCCTGGTGCCGCGCTCGCCGTGCGCGAAGCCGTGCAGCCAGACGAGGTCGAACCACTCCTTGAGGAGTGCCGGGGTGGCGTACCAGTAGAGCGGGAACTGCAGCAGGATGGCGCGGTGGGCGACCAGGAGGGCTTGCTCGCGGCGGACATCGATCTGGAAATCGGGATAGGTCTCGTAGAGGTCGTGCAGGGTGACGCCTTCGGGCGTGCCGACACTGTCGAAGAGGACGCGGTTGGCGCGCGACTGTTCGAAGGTGGGGTGGGCGAGAACGAGGAGCAGGGCGTGCTGTTCCTGGGTGGGCATCATGACCAAAGGCTCGACATGGGTGCCGCGAACATGCGCTCGTGGAAGGGAACGACGGTGGAACCGTCGTAGAGGACCAGACCTAGCACGAAACGGGCGCCGCAGGCCGCGGCGAGCAGGCGCATGCCGCGGAAGTCGGCGGCGGTGACGGTGGCGGACGCCTTGACCTCGATGCCGACGACGCCCCCGCGCGCGTCGTCGAGGACGATGTCGACCTCGTGTCCGTCCTTGTCGCGGTAGTGGGAGAGCCGGTGCTCGTGCTCGGACCAGCTCACGAGCTTGCGCAGCTCGGCATGGACGAAGCTCTCCAGAAGGGGGCCGAAGAGGGTGCGGTCGGTCTTGATATGCGACGGCGTGAGCTCCCGGAGACCGGCGGCGAGGCCGGTGTCGAGGAGGTGGAGCTTGGCGGCTCGCGTAAGACGCTTGGCTTCGTTGGCGTGCCA
>CAXUBM010000097.1:0-7130 GCA_964249235.1 uncultured Acetobacteraceae bacterium
GCGGTCAGCCGCGCGATGGGCGCCGGTCCGGCCCTGAAGACACGGGCTGAACTCCGCGTCCGGCAACGGCATCTGCGGCACCTGGAGGCCACCGAAGAAGTCCGACATGGTGTCACTCATCCTATGGTGGTTTGACGCGATCTCTCGTAGATAGTCGCGCCGACCGTCGTGAATTGGAAGAGCAACGCCGCATGGATGTCAAATCAACGGCTGTTCCGCGTCCGCAGCGTCCGGCGCCGCGCCTCGCCAACCCCGCCCGCTTCCGCGTTCCCGTCCGCGAGGTCGCCCTGGTCACCGTCGCCGCCGGCCTCGGCTACGGCTTCGACGCCTACGCCGTGAACCTTTTCGGCATGCTCGGCCCCACCATCATGGCCGACCTGCACATCGGCGTCCGCGCCTTCGGCCTGATCGGCTCCATCTTCCTCGTCGGCTACACGCTCGGCACGATCGGCTTCGGTGCACTCGCCGACCGCCTCGGCCGCCGCGACGTGCTGGGCTGGTCGATCATCCTCTACGGCCTGACCACCTCGCTCGGCGGCCTCACCGGCAGTCCCGCCCTGTTCGCCTCGCTGCGCTTCCTGACCGGCATCGGCGGCGCCGGCGAGCTCGCCGTCGGCGCGCCCTACACCGCCGAGATGTGGCCGCCTCGCTGGCGCGCCGTCGGCGCCGGCGGCGTCCTCTTCTCCTTCTATTCCGCCGGCTACATCGCGGCAGCCGCGGCCGCCTTGATCATCGTCCCGAGCTACGGCTGGCGCTGGACCTTCATCCTGGCCATCGTCCCCGCCCTGATCACCTTCGGCCTGCGCCGTCTCGTCCCGGAATCCGCCCGCTACGCCGCCATCCGCCACGAGCCCCGCACCCGCCTGCTCGCCATCCCGGGCGCCCGGCGGCGCATCATCGTCGGCCTGCTCCTCACCATCCCCAACACCTGCGGCTACTGGGGCATCACCGTCTTCCTGACCTCCTTCATGGTCCGCAAATTCCACGTCGCCCCGCGCGACGCGATCGCCGACGCGCTCGCCTTCTACGTCGTCCAGTTCGTCCTCTGCTACGCCGCCACCGCCCTGTCCGACCTCATCGGCCGCCGCCCCGCCGGCATCCTCGGCGCCCTCGCCATGATCGCCTGCACCGTCGCCGCCTCGCTGGCGCCCACGCTTCACCTCTTCCTGATCTTCGGCGCCGCCATGATCGGCCTGCTCGGCTGGCTCTGGAGCATCGGCGACGCCTATCTCAGCGAGTTCTTCCGCACCTCGCACCGCGGCACCGCCTTCGGCCTGATGGTCGGCGGCGGCCGCATCGTCTCGATCGCCGCTCCCTTTCTCGTCGGCCTCGGCATCGCCGCCTACGGCCCGACCGTCCCCTTCCTCGCCACCTCGGCGCTCTGGCTCCTCAGCATCGCCGGCTACCTCCTCGGCCCCGAGACCGCCGGCAGGGAACTGGAAGACGTCCAGATCTGAGCGTCGAGCTCCGCCCCAAACCCCCGGGGTCCGGGGCCGCCTGCCCCGGCGGGGCGTGGGGCAGCGCCCCACCTCTTCCCTCTCCTCCTTCACCCCCCCATGATCCCCCCATGGACCTCCCCCTCGCCGGCAAGCGCGCCCTGGTCACCGGCGGCTCCCAGGGCATCGGCCGCGCCGTCGCCATCTTCCTCGCCGAGGAAGGCTGCGACCTCGTCCTCGTCGCCCGCAACCGCGACACGCTACAGGCCGCCGCCGACCTCGCCCGCTCCCGCCGCCAGGTCGCCGTCGACCTCATCCCAGCCGACCTCTCGCGTCCCGACGATGTCGAGCGCGTCGCCGCCGAAGCCGGCCCGGTCGACATCCTCGTCAACAACGCCGGCGCCATCCCGCCCGGCGACCTCCTTGCCGTCGACGATCAGCGCTGGCGCGCCGCCTGGGACCTCAAGGTGTTCGGCTTCATCGGCCTCGCCCGCGCCCTCTACCCCGCGCTGAAATCCCGCGCCGGCGTCGTCGTCAACGTCATCGGCGCCGCCGGCGAGTGGCTCGACCCGGCCTACATCGCCGGCAGCACCGGCAATGCCGCCCTGATGGCCTTCACCCGCACCCTCGGCAAATCCGCCGCCCGCGACAACATGCGCGCCGTCGGCATCAACCCCGGCCCCGTCGCCACCGGCCGCATCGAGATGCTGCTGCGCGCCCGCGCCGCCCGCGAGCTGGGGGACGAGAACCGGTGGTCCGAATACCACCGCGCGATGCCCTTCGGCCGCCCTGCCACCCCCGAGGAGATCGCCGCCGCCGTCGCCTTCCTCGCCTCGCCCCGCTCCGCCTACACCAATGGCACGATCCTCACGATCGACGGCGGCCGCCCCTGACGTCCATGCAGGGCCGCATCTTCACCTGCCACCACCTGCCGCCCAGGCGCGTGCTGGCGAGCGACTTCTTCGTCGCCCTCGTCTCCGACGCCCATGACGACGACGCGACCGGCGCGCTCGGCGACCTCGGCGGCCACAACATCGCCAGTCCCGACTGGCACTCCGAAATGCGCCACCAGTACCATGTCTGGCACGACCGCCTCGACGGGCTCGACTATGTCGGCTTCGAGCACTACCGGCGCCTGTTCTTCATCAACCCGCTCAACGCCGCCCGCCTGCGCCGCTTCAACCCGTGGCTCCTCGACGTCGCCCGCCAGCTCATCACCGACGAGACCTGCGTCGGCGCCGTCCTCGACGAGACCCTCTTCAGCGTCTATCTCGATCTTCGCGAGATCTGCGAAGGCGAGATGCGGACCTTCGCCGACGACCTGATGGCCAACAGCGACATCGTCACCCATCGCGTCCAGCCGCTCCGCCTCGACGAGCAGTTCAAGCTCAACCATCCCGCCGAACACTGGGACATCTTCGTCGACACGGTCCGAAGCACCCGCTTCTACGCGCGCTCGCACGAGATGATCGACTTCGCCCTGCGCACCACCTTCTTCTGCAACATGTACATCGTCCGCACCGAACTGTTCGCCGAATACATGGAGTTCTGGTGGTCGGTCATGCAAACGCTCGCGCAACGGATTCCGTTGCGCGAGCGTTATCTCGGCTACTTCTCCGAGCGCCTCGTCAATCTCTTCCTGCACGGCAAGCGGCTCGCGGGCCCCGCGCGGGCGGGGCGCCCACCACCCGTGGGTGCCCCCCCAGGCGGCGCGTGAGGATCAGGTCAGGGTGGACTTGAACATGCCCTTCACGCCGTTGGGGAAGAACCCGCCGCTCGTCGTTCCACCCGCGTAGACGATCGACAGCACCTGCTCGGGTGTGCGCGCGAATGCGAGCGAGTTGGCGTTGGTCGGCACGATGTTGACCACGCCGTTGACGAGCACGCCCTGATCGTCGGCCGGCTTGCTGAACCCGGGACCCGTCATCGAAAGCTTCGCCCGGATCGCGGAGATCGCATCCGTGAACTGGCCGCCGCCGAACTCGAACAGCAACGAGCGGATCGCCGAGGCATGATAGGCCTCGACCGCCAGGATGCTCGCCGCCGCGCCGAGGTAGGTCTTGTTCGTCACCAGCGGCGCCGCCCCGTTATACGCCGTCACGCCCACATCCTCGAAGATGTAGGCGCCCAGCAGGAAGCTGAGCTGGTCGTGGAACGGGTCGAACCCGGGCAGCCCGATCATCGACCCGATCGCCGCGAAGGTGTCGGTGAAGTCGATCGCCGGCTCGGCCACGCCCTTCGACCCGAGCGCACCGATCAGGAACGCGACGTGGTTCGCCTCGTCGTGGGCCACTTCCATGAAGAACTGTCCGACCGTCTCGACCGTCCACGGCACCTGCGCGCCGCCCTTGATGCCGCCCGGCGTGCCGTTCCGCGACGCGATCGCGCCCAACCCGTGGCCGGTGGTGCCGAAGCTGTAGAACTCGCCCTCGAGATATTCGAGGTTCAGCGCGAAGTTCAGGATCCCGACATCGATGTCGGCCGAGGCGGCCTCCGCCGGCGCCATCCGTCCCGCGCCCACCGCCATCGCCCCTGCCGCCACCGCGCCGAGACCCGCGCGCTCGATCAGCTTGCGCCGCGACGAGCGGCCCATCAGCGCGAGCTTCGTCTGTTCAGTGACCTGATCCGTCATTGGAGATATCTCCTCCTTCGTCATGCAGCGTCCATCTTCTGAGGAACGCCTCGTGCCTACGGACCGCGGATCGAACCGGATGCAAGCGTGTTATCACGGTTGCATGAAGCCGCGCCGCCCAGTACCGGAGGCGGCCCATGCCTGATGATCTCGCCGGCCACATCGAAGCGACCGCGCTCACCGACGCGCTCAGCGAGCGCTACCTCGCCTACGCGATGTCGACCATCATGTCGCGCTCGCTCCCCGACGTCCGCGACGGCCTCAAGCCCGTCCACCGCCGCCTGATCTACGGCATGCAGCAGCTCCGCCTCGACCCGCAGGCCGGCTTCAAGAAATGCGCCCGCGTCGTCGGCGACGTCATCGGCAAATACCACCCGCACGGCGAGGTCGCGGTCTACGACGCGCTCGTCCGCCTCGCGCAGGACTTCGCGGCCCGGTATCCGTTGGTCGCGGGTCAGGGCAATTTCGGCAACATCGACGGCGATAACGCCGCCGCCATGCGCTACACCGAGGCCCGCCTCACCACCGTCGCCACCGCCCTCCTCGCCGGCCTCGAGGACGACGCCGTCGATTTCCGCCCCACCTACTCGGGTGACGACCACGAACCGGTCGTCCTCCCGGCGGGCTTCCCCAACCTGCTCGCCAACGGCGCCGCCGGCATCGCCGTCGGCATGGCCACCTCGATTCCGCCCCACAACGCCGGCGAGCTCTGTCGCGCCGCCATCGCCCTCATCGACGAGCCCGACGCTCCCACCACCACCCTTCTCCACCACGTCACCGGCCCCGACTTCCCCACCGGCGGCCTCCTCGTCGAGGACCAGGCCGCGCTCCTCGCCGCCTACGAGACCGGCCGCGGCTCCTTGCGCCTTCGCGCCCGCTGGACCCGCGAGGAAGGCCGCTTCGGCACCTGGGTCGCCGTCGTCACCGAGATCCCCTACCAGGTCCAGAAATCCCGCCTCATCGAGCAGGTCGCCGAACTCCTCGAAGCCAAGAAGCTGCCGCTGCTCGCCGACATCCGCGACGAGAGCGACGAGCGCGTCCGCCTCGTCCTCGAACCGCGCAGCCGCTCCGTCGACCCCGCCATGCTCATGGAGACCATGTTCCGCGCCACCGCGCTCGAAACCCGCTTCGCGTTGAACATGAACGTCCTCGGCCCCGACCGCACGCCCCGCGTCATGTCGCTGCGCGAGGTCCTGCGCCACTGGCTCGACCACCGCCACGAGGTCCTCGTCCGCCGCTCCCGTCACCGGCTCGACGCCGTCCGCCGCCGCCTCGAAATCCTCGACGGCTTCATCCGCGTCTACCTCAACCTCGACGAGGTCATCCGCATCATCCGCGAGGCCGACGACGCCCGCGCCGCGCTGATCGCCGCCTTCGACCTGACCGACCTCCAGGCCAACGCCATCCTGGACATGCGCCTGCGCAGCCTGCGCCGCCTCGAGGAGCTCGAGATCCGCAACGAGCACAAGAAGCTCGACCGCGAACGCCTCGACCTCGAACGCCTCCTCGAGCCCGCCAACGCCCGCCTGCGCTGGCGCCGCATCCGCGCCGAGATCGAGGCCACCGCGAAGCAATTCGGCTCCGGACCGCTTGGCGACCGCCGCACCAGGATCGGCACCCCCCCCGCCGCCATCACGATCGACACCACCGAGCATGTCGAGCGCGAGAAGCTGACGGTCATCCTCTCCGACCAGGGCTGGATCCGCGCCGCCCGCGGCCATGACGTCGACCCCGCCACGCAGCGCTTCAAGGAAGGCGACAAGCCCCACCTCGCGCTCAACGGCGAGACCACCGACCGCCTCTGCCTCTTCGCCGGCAACGGTCGCGTCTACACCCTGCGCGCCGCCGACATCCCCCGCGGCCGCGGCGACGGCCAGCCGATCCGCACCCTCCTCGAACTCGGCGACGATCGCATCCTCACCCTGTTCCTGCACAGCGACGAGCCCTGTCTCGTCGCCACCTCCGACGGCCGCGGCTTCGTCGTCCCCGGCGCCGAGCTGCTCGCCGAGAAGCGCACCGGCAAGCAGATCCTCAATCTTCGCGACGGCCAGTTCCAGATCGCCTGCCTGCCCATCGCCGGCGCCGACCACCTCGCCTGCGTCGGCGAGAACCGCAAGCTGCTGATCTTCCCCCTCGACCAGATCCCCGAGTTCAACCGCGGCAGCGGCGTCGCCTTGCAGAAATTCAAGGATGGCGGCCTCGCCGACCTCCGCCTCTTCACCCTGGCCGAGGGTCTGCCGACCGGTTCCGGCAAAATCCGTCCGGCCGCCGAACTGCGCGAATGGCTCGGCGCCCGCGCCGACGCCGGCCGCCTCGCGCCTCGCAACCTTCTCGACAACGGCCGTTTCGCGAAGGGTTGATCAAGGCGGGGCTCTGCCCCGAACCCCGCCGGGGGTGGCGCCCCCTGACCCGCCCGGGTTAGTCATGCGCAGGGGAGTGGGAAAACGATGACGCTTTATGTCCTCGACGGCCTTGCCCCCGACGTCGACCCTGCCGCATGGGTCGCCGCGAACGCGGTCGTCCTCGGCGCCGTGACACTCGCGCGCGACAGCTCCGTCTGGTTCGGCGCCGTCCTGCGCGGCGACAACGAGCGCATCACCGTCGGCGCCGGCAGCAACGTCCAGGACAACGCCGTCCTGCACACCGACATCGGCTTTCCCCTCGACATCGGCGAGAACGTCACCGTCGGCCATCTCGCCATCCTGCATGGCTGCACCGTCGGCGACGGCACCCTGATCGGCATGGGCGCCTGCATCCTCAACGGCGTCCGCATCGGCCGCTCCTGCATCATCGGCGCCAAGGCCCTCGTCGCCGAAGGCAAGACCATCCCCGACCACTCGGTCGTGCTCGGCGTCCCCGGCCGCGTCACCGGCGAAGCCCGGCCCGAGCAGATCCAACGCGCCCTGTCCGGCGCCCGCCACTACGTCGAGAACGCCCGCCGCTTCCGCCAAGCACTGCGCCCTCAGGGCTCCGCCCCCGAATGGGCCGACGGGTCGAGGGCGGAGCCGTCCGTCTGATCCGATCAGACCGTCCAGACGGCTAAGGTCGAACCGCCACCACCT
>CAXUBM010000098.1:0-7109 GCA_964249235.1 uncultured Acetobacteraceae bacterium
ACCGTGCGGGGGCCTCGCTGTGGCGAATCGGGCTCGCCGAGGGGGCGGCCGATCTCGGCATCGGCTCGGGCGCGCGCGGGCGGGCGATGGAGACGATCTCGTCGCCGGCGCGGGTGAGTGCGGCGACAAACGAGCGGCCCCAGCCGAGGGTGGAGGTGTGGCCGAGCGCCTTGGACAGCATCTTCCAGCGGTCCTGGCGCTCGGGACGGGTCATGTTGAGCGCGGTGTCCAGCGCGTCGGCCATCTCGTCGGCGTCGTAGGGGTTGACGAGCAGGGCGGCGCCGAGCTGGCGAGCGGCCCCGGCGAAACGCGACAGCACGAGGACGCCGGGGTCCTGGGGATCCTGGGCGGCGACGTATTCCTTGGCGACGAGGTTCATGCCGTCGCGCAAGGGGGTGACGAGGCCGACGCGGGCCTCGCGCATGTAGCCGGCGATCGACTCGCGCGCGCCGCCGCGGGCCAGGAGGCGGACGGGGACCCAGTCGGGCTCGGACCATTCGGAGTTGATGGCGCCGGACAGGGCTTCCAGCTCCTCGCGCAGCGCGCGGTAGGAGTCGACCTCGGTGCGGCTGGCGGCGGCGATCTGCAGCAGCGTGGTGCGGCGGCGCCAGGCGGGGCGGGTTTCGAGCAGGCGGCGAAAGCCGTTGAGGCGCTGGGGCAGGCCCTTGGTGGGATCCATGCGCTCGGCGCCGAAGATCAGGGTCTGGCCCTGGAGAGAGCGGCGGAGGCGCTCGTTCTCGGGGGTGCGGTAGCCCTGCTCGGCCATGACGCGGAAATCGTCGAAGTCGATCTCGACGGGGAAGCTGCCGAGGCGGACGCGGCGGCCGCCATAGAGGAGGGTGGAGCCGGGGATGCGGCTGGCGCCGGCGTAGCGGGCGGCGGCGGCGGCGAAGTTGTCGACGTCGTTGGCGGTCTGGAAGCCGAGCAGGTCGGCGGCGAGGAGATCGCGCACCAGGGCGGCGCCCTCGGGCACGGCGGACAGGATGTCGGGCGACGGAAAGGGGACGTGGAGGAAGAAGCCGATCGAGCCCTTGAAGCCGCCGTTGCGCAGGCAGGCGGCCATCGGGATCAGGTGGTAGTCGTGGACCCAGACGATGTCGGTGCGGCGGAGCAGGGGCTGCAGCGACTCCGCCAGGCGCTCGTTGACGAGACGGTAGGTCTGCAGGTTGCGGCGCTCGTAGCTCATGTGCTCGAGCAGCGAGTGGAGCAGCGGCCAGAGCGTGGTGTTGGAGAAGCCGGTGTAGTAGCGCTCGTGCTCCTCGCGGGTGAGGTCGATGGTGGCGTATTGGATCTGGCCGGCTTCGTGCGTCTTGACCTGATGGGCGATGCCGTCCTCGGCGATGTCGCCGCTCCAGCCGAACCAGAGGCCGCCGCGTTGCTCCATGAGGCCGCGCAGCGCGACCGCGAGGCCACCCGCCTTGGCGCCGGCGGCGGCGACGGGAACCCGGTTGGACACGACGACGAGGCGGCTCATGGACGTTCTCCGAGGCGTCGCGGCCGGCCCCGCCGTTGATCGCCGGGCCGCCGCGCCGCCGTGATTGATCGCGTCACGCTACGGTTGCGATCCAACGTCGCAGGCGTGTCGCGGTTTGTTGAGCCGAGTGTGTGGCCGCCGGCGGCGTCGTCGCAAGGACTTCCGCGTCGGCCGGAGATAATTAGGCCAGCAGCAGCGTGCGCGGGCCCGGTGCGGACCGTGCCAGACGAGTTCGGCGCCGCGTTCCGGCGAGGCGTGGGGGCGAGGGGATCGGTGCCGCCGCTTCGCTCGCCGGTGATGCTGTGGGGGCCCGCGGTGGGCCGGGCGCCGGTGCCGCGGATCGCGGCGAGGGCGAGCCCGATCACGATCAGGCCCACCGTCCAGGGCAGCGGGGTCGCGGTCGAGGACGACCGCGCGGTGGTCGCCGGTCACGGCGGTGAGCGTCCTCGCGCCCGTTGGCGAGTTCCGCGCGGCAGAAGGCGATCAGGACGGCCGGTTCGGTGGACGGGGTCGGCCCGTCCCCTGGACCCGAGCGAGGACGCCGCATGAGCGGCGGCGGTCCCGGCCTCGCCGCCCGCGTCTCCTTAGAGCGCCCTAGCGGCCGCCTCGATGATGCGGGCGATCGTGTCTGGTTGAGACAGCAGGGACATGTGACTGGCGCCGAGCCTCGTCGTCGAGGCGTTCATCCTGGCGGCGAACATGGCCTGCAGGTCGGGGCTGACGACGCGGTCTTCGGGCGTGAGCACGTAGTGAGAGGGCTTGGTCTTCCAGGCGACCGCGGTGACGGTCTGGCCGAAGGCGGCTCCTGGCAGGCGCCCCTGCGTCGCGGCGAGCACCCGGGCTTCCGCAGGTGGCAGATCCGGCGCAAGATTCTCCAGCATGCCGGCCTCCGTCTGGTAGACGAAACCCGTCGGATCAGTGACCGCCGTCGACAGCGCCGGCGGTTGGGGATGGGCCCCGATCAGACCGGCGCCGCTCTCGCCGAGATCGGGCGCGAAGGCGGAGACGTAGACGAGCGACGAGACCTTGGGGTCGACGCCGGCCTGGGTGACGGCCATGCCGCCCCAGCTATGGCCGGCGAGGACCACAGGGCCGTCCAGGCCGGCCAGGATGCGCGCGGTCGCCGCGGCGTCGTCCGCGATGGAGGTCAGGGGGTTCTGCACGGCGATGGCCGAAAAGCCGCTCGCCTGCAGATGAGCGATGACCTTGCTCCAGCTGGAGCCGTCGGCCCAGGCCCCGTGAACGAGAACGATCGACGGCTTCTGGACCGCCATCGTTCAGCCCCGGACGAACGCCAGCAGATCGGCGTTGATCCGCGCCGCCTCGGTGGTGGGCATGCCGTGCGGGAACCCGGGATAGGACTTGAAGACCGAACCGGCGACGAGCGCGTGAGAAAGCGGGCCGGAGGCGGCGTAGGGAACGATCTGGTCGTCTTCGCCGTGCATGACGAGGGTGGGGACGGCGATCGCCTTGAGGTCCTCCGTGAAGTCGGTCTCGGAGAAGGCCTTGATGCATTCGTAGTGAGCCAGGACGCTGCCCATCATGCCCTGGCGCCACCAATTGCGGCGCACGCCCTCTGACACCTTCGCGTCCGGCCTGTTGTAGCCATAGAAGGGCAGCGTGATGTCGATGTAGAACTGTGCCCGGTCGAAAGCCGTGCCCTTGCGGATGTCGTCGAAGACTCCGAGGGGCGTGCCGTTCGGATTGCTGTCGCTCTTTAGCATGACGGGCGTGACGGCGCTGATCAGGACTGCCTTCGCGACACGGCCGGCGCCGTGCCGGGCCACGTAGCGAGCCACCTCGCCGCCGCCGGTGGAGTGGCCGACATGGATCGCCTCGCGCAGGTCGAGCGACGTCGCGAGCTCGGCCACGTCGGCGGCATAGGTGTCCATGTCGTTGCCCGTCGCCGTCTGCGCGGAGCGGCCATGTCCCCGCCGATCATGGGCGATGACGCGGTAGCCGTGCTGATGGAAGAACATCATCTGCGCGTCCCAATCGTCGGCGCTGAGGGGCCAGCCGTGGTGGAAGACGATCGGCTGTCCGGACCCCCAATCCTTGTAGAAGATCTCCGTGTTGTCCCTGGTCCTGATGGTGGGCATGGAGGCTGCTCCTGGCGGCTTCAGCTCACGCTATTTGTTTCGGTCGCCGGGCGGAATGTGCAAATTTGATACGGAGGCATATCGTCGGGCGTTATGATGGATTTTTGCGCGCTGTCCGTGCTGGTCGAGGCTCAAGCGGCGGGCAGCCTGGCTGGCGCGGCGCGGCGGCTGCGCATCGCGCCGATGACGGCAACGCGCAGCCTCGCCGAGCTCGAGGCGGAGCTTGGTGTTCGTCTCGTGCATCGCACGACGCGGGCATTGGCGTTGACCAGCGAAGGCATGGCGTTCCTTCCCCACGCGCAGAAACTGCTCGACGCGCGCGAAGCGGCGCTCGCGAGCGTCAGACCCTCGGAGGGCGCGGCGGGCCTGCTGCGGCTGACGGCGTCGGTGGCCTTCGGACGCAAGATCGTTGCGCCGGTGGTCGTCGGGTTCATGCGCGACAATCCCGAAGTCGCCGTGGATCTGCTGATGACCGACGACGTGGTCGACATCGTTCCTGCGGGCATCGATCTTGCGGTTCGCATCGCCAAGCTTTCGGACAGCGGCCTGGTGGCGCGTGAACTGGCCGCCAACCCGCGCCGCCTGCTTGCGTCGGTCGACTACATCAAGCGGCACGGGATTCCTCGGACTTTGGGGGAACTCGGCCAGCATAGCTGCCTGGCGATCACGGGCACGACGCACTGGGCGTTCAGGACCGACGACCGGCTGGTCAACCGGAAGATCACCGGCCGGTTCACGGCGAACTCGATCGAAGGACTGCTGCAGATCTGTCTGGGGGGCCTCGGGATCGCCAACCTTTCGGCGTGGTTCGTCGAGGCGGAGCTGGCCGGCGGGACGCTACGAGAGGTGCGGCTCGCCGACGCCGAACCGGAGCCGCTGTCGGTGTGGGCGGTCTATCCGACGCGCGTCATGGTCCCCCCGAAGGTGCGCCTCTTCATCGACGCGCTCGCCGCGAGCTTGAGACGACCTGATGTCAGCGGGGCGAGATAGGGCGGCTCGGAGCATGGGCCGGCCAGAGACGTCGGGCGCTCGACATCGGAAACGACCCGAAGGCCGGCTCGAGAACGGATCGCGAGATTGATCTGCGGTGGGCTTCGATCAGGCCGGGGCTTCGGGCGCCGAGAGTGGAATTGCCGCAGCCTGCCAGGTGCTCGACCCGGATCCTCGACGGGGACGGGTCGGTCCAGCAACGAGCGAGCGCGCGGCGCGCACCGGTCAATGGTCGGGGAGCAGCCAGTGATTCCTGACGCGGACGCTGCGGTAGCACTCGCACGACATGGCTTCCAGGCCGGGCCGGTCGAGCACCGCGAGCGTGCCGCGTTCGTGGCGGACCAGGGCGGCGCGTTGCAGGGTGCCGATCGCCTGGGTGACGCCGGAGCGGCGGACGCCGAGCATCACGGCGATGAACTCCTGGGTCATGCCGAAGGTGCCGCCGCCGACGCGGTCCTCGGTCATCAGGATCCAGCGGCTGAGGCGCTGCTCGATGGAGTGGCGGCCGTTGCAGGCGCCGGACTGGCTGACCTGGGTGAGGTAGGCGTCGGTGTAGCGCAGCAGGATGCGCAGGAAGGCGGGGCCGAGGGCGACGGCGCGGAAGACGGGCTCGGGCAGGCGCAGGGCGGCGCCGTCGACCTGGACCAGGGTTTCGAGGTGGGCGGTCTCGAAGCCGTGCAGCAGGCACAGGCCGACCATGCCTTCGCGGCCGACCATGCCGACCGCGATCCGCGCGCCGTCGGCGAAGCTGGCGAGCAGCGACAGGATGCCGCTCTCGGGGAAGTAGGCGTGGTCGAGGCCGGCGCCGGCGGGAAAAAGGACGCGTCCGGCGGACAGCGGGATGCGCTCCAGGTGCGGGCAGAGGGCGCGCAGCGCGTCGGGCGGAAGCAGCCGCAGGACGGTGTTGCCGACCGACCGGGGGGGGACGCCGTCGAGCGGCAGCCCGGTCGGGCGATCCATCAGCAGCCGTCGCCGGCGGGTCCGGCGCGGCTCCTGCGGCTCGTGTCGAGGCAGGCGAGGCGGGCGGCGACGTGGGGCTCTTCGAGGATGGCGGCGGCGGCGGCGGGCAGGCGGCGGCGCCAGTTGGGGTGCTCGTCGAGGGTGCCGGGCAGGTTGGGCGCCTCGTCCAGGGCGAGGGCGTCCTCGAGCGGGAGCACGACGAGTTCGCAGCCGGACAGGCCGACATGGGCGACGGCGGCGTCGGCGATCACGCAATCCTCGGGCGTCACGCCGTACTCGCGGCCGGGGCTTCGGCCTGGGGGGCGGCACCGCTGTCGCGCATGGCCTGCCAGAGGCGGCCGCGCTCGCGGGCGCGCTTGGCGCGGGAGCGGGCCGGGTCGTCGTCGCGGCCGAGGCGCTCGTTCCAGTCGATGTCGCGGCCACGCCACCAGCCCGACACGGTGGGCAGGTCGTGGGTGCTGGTCATCGCCGAGGCCTGGGGCGTCCATTGGCGCGGCGGCTTGAAGCTGTCGTCGCCGTTCTGCTCGAACCACAGCACGCGCATGCCGAGCACGCCCTGCGCGCCGAGGCGGTCGTTGAAGCCTTCGGGGACGGTGCCGAGGTCCTCGCCGAGGATGATGGCGCCGTTGCGGGCGGATTCGAGGCGGACCAGGCGGAAGAGGTCCGTCTCGGGAAGCGACAGGTAGGCGCCGTCGGCGGCGGAGGCGCCTTCGGGGACGACCCAGAGGCGGTTGAGGCCCATGGCGTGGTCGACCCGCATGCCGCCGGCGTGGCGCAGCGCGGCGCGGACCATCTCGATGAAGGCGCGAAAGCCGTGGGCGCGCAGGCCGTGCGGGTCGAAGGCGGTGATGCCCCAGTTCTGGCCCTCGCGGGACAGGAGGTCGGGGGGCGCGCCCACGGTCAGGCCGTTGAGGGTCTCGGCGGAGCGGCTCCAGCATTGGGAGCCGCCGCGGTCGGCGCCGACGGCGAGGTCGGTGACCAGGCCGACGGCCATGCCGGCGTCCAACGCCGCCTGCTGGGCCGAGGCGAGGCCGAGTTCGGCGCGGTATTGGAGCCAGGCGTGGAAGGTGACGTCGCGCTGGTTCGCGCGGGCGAACTCGTCCACGGCGGCGGAGTGGGCGTCCTGGAGGGACTGCGGCCAGTCGTGCCAGTTCCAGGGACCCTGGCCGCCGCCGTAATGGTGGCCGTGCAGGGCCTCGAAGCGGGCGTGCAGTTCGACGCTCTCGCCGGCCTCGGCGCGCCACTGCTCGAAATGGGCGAGGTCGTTGGTTTCGAGCGCGCGGTCGAAGGCGCGGGCGAGTGCCGCGAGACGCAGGCGGCCGGCGGCGGGCCAGTCGACGAGGGGTGCGCGCTCCAGCGCAGCCGCTTCAGCGCTGGTGAAGTCGACGGTGGCGTGCAGCACGTTGAAGGCGTTGCGGCTGGAGGGTGCGTAGGGGCTGAAGCGGTCGGGGTCGGCGCTGAACTGGGCGTGGACGGGGCTGATGCAGACCGCCTCGGCGCCGTGGCGGGCGGCGGCGCGGACGAGCTGGTCGAGCGCGCCGAAGTCGCCGAGACCGCCGTCGCCGGGGCGGCGGAGGGAATAGAGC
>CAXUBM010000099.1:0-7046 GCA_964249235.1 uncultured Acetobacteraceae bacterium
GCCTTTGGGGGCGTGGCCGCTCGTTGCCTCTCACAGGGACAAGCACATGGACATCGAGAAGTTTACGGAACGGTCGCGCGGCTTTCTGCAGGCGGCGTCGACGATCGCGCTGCGCGAGTATCATCAGCGGTTGACGGTGGAGCACCTGCTCAAGGCGCTGCTCGACGACGAGGAGGGCGCGGCGTCGGGGCTGATCCGCGCGGCGGGCGGCGATCCGGCGCGGGTCAGGAACGCGGTCGAGACGGAGATCGGGCGGCTGCCGAAGGTGCAGGGGTCGGGCGCGGGTCAGCCGCAGGCCGATCCGGATCTGGTCAGGGTGCTGGACGCGGCGCAGCAGGCGGCGACCAAGGCGGGCGACGAGTATGTCGCGCAGGACCGGCTGCTGGCGGCGATCGCGGCGAGCCAGAGCGGGGCGGGGCGCGCCATGCGCGACGCGAAGGCCGATCCGCAGGCGATCGAGCGGGCGATGACGTCGATCCGGAAGGGGCGACGCGTGGAGAGCGCCAACGCGGAATCGGGATTCGACGCGCTGAAGAAGTATTCGCGCGACCTGACGGAAGTGGCGCGCGCGGGAAAACTCGATCCGGTGATCGGGCGGGACGAGGAGATCCGCCGGACCATCCAGGTGCTGGCGCGGCGGACGAAGAACAATCCGGTGCTGATCGGCGAGCCGGGTGTGGGCAAGACGGCGATCGTCGAGGGGCTGGCGCTGCGGATCGTCAACGGCGACGTGCCGGAGGCGCTGAAGGACAAGCGGGTGCTGGCGCTCGATCTCGGGGCGCTGGTTGCGGGGGCGAAGTATCGCGGCGAGTTCGAGGAGCGGCTGAAGGCGGTGCTCAAGGAGATCGAGAGCGCCGCCGGCGAGGTGGTGCTGTTCATCGACGAGATGCACACGCTGGTGGGCGCCGGGCGGGCGGACGGGGCGATGGACGCGTCGAACCTGCTCAAGCCGGAGCTCGCGCGCGGGACGCTGCACTGCATCGGGGCGACGACGCTCGACGAGTATCGCAAGCATGTCGAGAAGGATGCGGCGCTGGCGCGGCGGTTCCAGCCGGTGTTCGTGGGCGAGCCGAGTGTGGCCGACACGATCAGCATCCTGCGCGGGATCAAGGAGAAGTACGAGACGCACCATGGGGTGCGGATCGCGGATGCGGCGCTGGTGGCGGCGGCGGCGCTGTCGAACCGCTACATCACCGATCGCTTCCTGCCGGACAAGGCGATCGACCTGATCGACGAGGCGGCGTCTCGGCTGCGGATGCAGGTGGACAGCAAGCCGGAGGCGCTCGATGAGCTCGACCGGCGGCTGGTGCAGCTCAAGATCGAGCGGGAGGCGCTGCGTCGCGAGGACGACGCGGCGTCGCGCGAGCGGCTGGGCAAGCTGGAGGGCGAGATCGCCGATCTCGAGGAGCGGTCCAATGCGCTGACGGCGACCTGGCAGGACGAGAAGAACCGGGTCACCGAGACGCAGAAGCTCAAGGAGCGCCTGGACGCGGCGCGCAGCGAGTTCGAGATCGTGGAGCGACGGGGCGATCTGCAGCGGGCGTCGGAACTGAAATATGGGGTGATTCCGGCGCTGGAGTCGGAGATCGCGCAGCATCAGGACGGCGAGGGCGGCGCGCTGGTGCGCCAGGCGGTGGACGAGCAGGCGATCGCGTCGGTGGTGTCGCGCTGGACGGGTGTGCCGGTCGACAAGATGCTCGAGGGGGAGCGGGCGAAGCTGCTGCGCATGGAGGAGCATCTGCGGGCGCGCGTGGTGGGGCAGGAGGATGCGCTGCGGGCGGTGGCGAATGCGGTACCTGGTACGGGCGCCGGCCTAGGCGACCCCAACCGCCCGATCGGCAGCTTCCTCTTCCTGGGCCCCACCGGCGTCGGCAAGACGGAGCTGACGAAGGCGCTGGCCGAGTTCCTGTTCGACGACGAGCGGGCGATGGTGCGCATCGACATGAGCGAGTTCATGGAGAAGCACGCGGTGGCGCGGCTGATCGGAGCCCCGCCGGGGTATGTCGGCTACGACGAAGGCGGGGTGCTGACGGAGGCGGTGCGCCGGCGGCCGTACCAGGTGATCCTGTTCGACGAGGTGGAGAAGGCGCACGAGGACGTCTTCAACGTGATGCTGCAGGTGCTCGACGACGGGCGGCTGACGGACGGCCAGGGGCGGACGGTGGATTTCCGTAACACGATCATTGTGCTGACGTCGAATTTGGGATCGGACGTGCTCGCCAACCTGCCGGAGGGCGAGCCGGTGGCGATCGCGCATGCGCAGGTGATGCGGGTGGTGCGGGATCATTTCCGGCCGGAGTTCTTGAACCGGCTGGATGAGATCATCCTGTTCAACCGGCTGGCGCGATCGGACATGGCGCGGATCGTGCAGATCCAATTGGGGCGGCTGCGGGCGCTGCTGGCCGATCGGCATATCGCGCTGGAGCTCGACGAGAGCGCGACCGATTGGCTGGCGCACGAGGGCTATGATCCGGTCTACGGGGCGCGGCCGCTCAAGCGGGTGATCCAGAGGAGCCTGCAGAACCCGATGGCCGGCTTGCTGCTGGAGGGGCGGATCGCCGACGGCGAGACGGTGCGCGTCTCGGCCGGTCCCGAAGGCCTCGCGTTCGGTGGCAGGCTGGCGGAAGCGGCCTGAGCGACGGGGCTTAGTTCCTGCGCAGGCGGTCGAGGATTTCCTCGATCGTCTCGTCGGGCGGCCGACCGACATCGACGACGATCGGGTGCTCGTCGGGTTGCGGTTCCTCGAGCGCGGCGAGCTGGCTGTCGAGCAGGGTCGGCGGCATGTAGTGGCCCTGCCGGCGAGCGAGACGGTCGGCGAGAAGGTCGCGGCTGGCGTGGAGATAGAGGATGCGAACCGCCTCGGTGCGGCCGTCGACCAGGTAGTCCCGATAGGAGCGCTTGAGCGCCGAGCAGGTGATCAGGCCGCGGCCGCCGTCGGCGAGCCGTTCGTCGATCCAGGCCTTGCAGCGCTCGAGCCAGGGCCAGCGATCTTCGTCGGTGAGCGGGATGGAGTGGCTCATCTTGGCGATGTTGGCGGGCGGGTGGAGTTCGTCGCCTTCCTGCAAGGGCCAGCCGAGACGCTCGTCGATGGCCAGGGCCACGGTGCTCTTGCCGGCGCCGGAGACGCCCATGCAGATCAGCACGACGGGCCTGACGCCTTCGTCCTTGGGGGTGTCGCTCATGGGGAGGCGGCCGTGATCTCGCGCACGCCATCGTCGCCGGCGACGATGGCGAGGCCGGCGCGGCCGAGGAACAGGCCGGTCTCGAACACGCCGACGATGTCGCGGATGGCATGATCGGTGGCAGCCGGGTCGTCGAGCGGGCCGAAATGGCAGTCGAGGATCATGTTGCCGCCGTCGGTGACGAAGAGTTCGCCGCGCGGGGATCGGCGGGGTGCGGTGCGGGCGCCGATGGCGCGGAGATGTCGGTCGGTGGCTTCCCAGCCGAAGGGGGAGATCTCGACGGGGATGGGCGTGTGGGCGCCGAGGCGGTCGACGAGCTTGCCGTCGTCGGCGATGACGACGAAACGGCGGCTGGCGGCCGCCACGATCTTTTCGCGCAGCAGGGCGCCGCCGAGGCCCTTGATGAGACCGAGGGTTCGGGGCTCGATCTCGTCGGCGCCATCGATGTCGAGATCGATGCTGGTGGCGTCGCCGAAGCCGATGACGCGGATGCCGCCCTTGGTGGCCTGGTCGGCGCTGCGTTCGGAGGTGGCGATCGCCTCGACGCGCAGGCCGGCGCCGACGCGGTCGATCAGGGCGTCGATGAGGAAGCTGGCGGTGGAGCCGGTTCCCAACCCGACGATCATGCCGTCCTGGACGAGCGCCGCCGCGGCTTGCGCCGCCTGCTGCTTATGGGATGCGCGCGGGTCGGACATGGTCGTCAGGCAGCGGCGGCGCGGTCGAGGAGCCAGGTGACGCGGCCGATGCTGACGATGCGGCTCGCGGGCTGGGAGCGGTCGTCGGCACGGACGCGGGCGATGGCGTCTCGCTTGCCGCTGCCGGCGATGAGGAAGGCCACGTCGCGCGAACTGGCGATGGCGGGATAGGTCAGGGTCAGGCGGGTGTGGGGCGCGTCGTGAGGGACGCAGGGGGCGACCCAATCGAGGGTGTCCTCGAGCACGTCGGTGCCGGGAAACAGCGAGGCGGTGTGGCCGTTTTCGCCGAGGCCGAGCAGGACGACGTCGAACAGCGGACGCGACGATTCGAGGGCGTGGTCGCGGTAGTGGAGCTGGAGCTCGGCCTGGTAGCGGCGAGCGGCGTCGGTGGGGTCGCCGTCGGTAGGCATCGGGTGGAAGTTGGCGGCCGGGAGGGAGATGCGGTCGACCAACGCCTGGCGCACCATGTGCTGGTTGGAGTCGGCGTGGTCGGGCGGCACGAGGCGTTCGTCGCCGAAGAAGAGATGCGTGCGGTCCCAGGGGAGGGTCTGGGCGTGATCCTCGGCCAGGATCTCGTAGAGGCGCTTGGGGGTGGAGCCGCCGGACAGGGCGACGGTGAAATAGGGACCGGGCGCGTCGGCAGCGAGGCCGGCGAGCCAGCCGGCGGCGTGCCGTGCAAGCGCTTCGGAATCGTCGAGAACGATTTCGTTGTCGATCTGGGTCATTGGCCGGTCTCGCCGAGGATGAAGCGCTCGATGCCCTTGGCGAAGCCTTCGTTCTCGCTGTCGTCGGTCACGTGGGTGGCGGCCTCCTTGACCTCGTCGGCGGCCTGGCCCATGGCGATGGAGAGGCCGCCGCGCCGGAACATGAGCACGTCGTTGGGCTGGTCGCCGAAGGTGGCGATGCGGTCGGGCGGGATGCCGAGATGCTTGGCCAGCGTGAGCACGACGTCGCCCTTGTTGGCGTGCGGGTGGGTGACGTCGAGATAGTAGGGCTGCGAACGGGCGGCGGAGGCGTCCTCGCCGAGCTCGCCCTGCAGGTCGTGTTCGGCGGCGCGGACGCGATCGAGATCGTCGGACACACCGACGATCTTGACCGCGTGGTCGAGCGCCGCGTCGATGTCGGTGGAGACCTTGGGCGGGAACTTGACCGTCCATTGCTCGCGGGCGACGTGCGGGCCGTCCTGCTCGGGGACGATCCAATCCTCGCCGGCATAGACCCAGACATCGAGACCGTGGCGGCGGAGCGACTCGACGGTCTTGTCGGCGGCCTCGCGGGAGAGGTTCTTGCTTTCGATGATGGTCAGGTCGCGACGGACGAGGAGGCCGCCGTTGAAGCCGGCGATCGGCGTCCTGATGTCGAGCGGGTCGAACAGCATCGCCATGCCTTTCGGCGGCCGGCCGCTGGTGATGGCGAAATCGATGCCGCGGTCGTGCAGCTTGTGGACGGCGGCGATGGCGCGGTCGGTGAGGTGCTTTTCCTTGGTCACCAGCGTGCCGTCGACGTCGGCGAGCAGCAGGGAGACGTTCGGGGCGTTCGGCATGGCTCCCTCCTTCAATGGATTCCCGGTGCGCGGGGCAGGATCAGTGTTTCGATCGCCTGCGCCCAGCCGTCGTGCTCGTTGTCGGCGGTGACGAAGTGGGCCACGTCCTGGACGTCCTCGGGCGCGTTGCCCATCGCCACCGACAGGCCGGCGACACGGAGCATCTCCGTGTCGTTGGGCATGTCGCCGAGCGAGGCGGTCTCCTCGACCGGAACGTCGAGCAGGCGGGCGAGCGACTTCAGGGCGAAGTCCTTGCGGGCCTGCGGGTGGGTCACGTCGAGGTAATAGTCCTGGCTGCGATGGGCGGCGACGGCGCCGCCGAAGCCGGTCATCATCTGGGTCTCGACGCGCTCCAGCAGGTGGAAGTCGTTGGTCGAGCCCATGATCTTGCCGGCGCGTTCGATGACGGAGTCGAAGTCGGGGAGAACGACCGGCTCCATCTTGACGGTCCGCCGTTCGAGCGGGACATAGGGACCGGCCGGATTGGTGACGTGCCAGCGTCCGTCGGCGAACACCCAGGCGTCGATGCGGTTCGTTTCCAGCATCTCGACGGCGAGGCGGCCGAACGGCTCGGGGATGAACAGGCTCTCGAGGATGCGGCCTTCGGGGCTGACGATCTCGCCGCCGTTGAAGCCGGCGTGCGGCGTGTCGATGCCCAGCGGCTCGAGGAACATCGTCATGCCGGCGGCGGGGCGGGAACTGACGAGGGCGAGGCGCACGCCGGCCCGGCGGAGCGAGGCGGCGGCGTCGACGGTGCGCGGCGACAGGCGCTTCTCGCGGTCGACGAGGGTGCCGTCGATGTCGGTGACGACGAGCCGTATCCGCCCGGAGGCCTCGCGGTCGCCGCTCATCGCGTGAGCGCCAGCCAGCGGCGTCCGTCGCGCGCCAGGAGGGCGGCGGCCTCGCGGGGCCCGGAGGAGCCGGCACCGTAGTTGTAGACCGTCCCCTCGCCCGCTTCCCAGGCGTCACGGATCGGCTGGATGGCGCGCCAGCCGCCTTCGACGTTGTCGGCGCGCTGGAACAGGGTCGGGTCGCCGATCAGGCAGTCGTAGATCAAAGTCTCGTAGCCGGTGCTCGGCCCTTCCTGGAAGAAGTCGGCGTAGTCGAAGGCCATGCGGACGCCGCCGAGCGAGACGCGGGGGCCGGGACGCTTGGCGCTGAACTGGATGGTGACGCCCTCGCGCGGCTGGATGTGGAGGACCATGATGTTGGGCGTGAGTTTCTCGACCGGGGTGTCGCGGAAGAGCGCATAGGGCGCCTGCTTGAAGTGGACGGCGATCTCGGTGCGCCGCACGGCGAGGCGCTTGCCGGTGCGCAGGTAGAAGGGGACGCCCGCCCAGCGCCAGTTGTCGATGGTCAGCTTCAAGGCGATGAAGGTCTCGGTGACCGAATCGGCTGCGACGTCGGTCTCTTCGCGGTAGGGGCGACGCGCTTCGCCGCCGAGTTCGCCGCGGCCATATTGGCCGCGCACGGCGGGCGGAAACTCGACGCCAAGCTCCATCGGATGGATGGAGGCGAGCACCTTGGACTTCTCGTCGCGTACGGCGTCGGCGTCGAACGAAGTCGGCGCTTCCATGGCCGTCATGGCGAGAAGCTGCATGAGGTGGTTGGGGACCATGTCGCGCA
>CAXUBM010000100.1:0-7042 GCA_964249235.1 uncultured Acetobacteraceae bacterium
TCGATCTCGTCTACTGGACGGATCTCGCGCGGCTGCTCGAGCGGGGCCTGTTCGACGCGCTGTTCCTCGCCGACGTGCTCGGCGTCTACGACGTCTACGGGGGCAACACGGACACGGCGCTGCGCGAAGCGACGCAGGTGCCGCTGAACGACCCGTTGCTGCTGGTCCCGGCGATGGCGGCAGCCACGACCGACCTCGGCTTCGGCGTCACCTGCACGCTCTCGTACGAGCCGCCCTTCACCTTCGCCCGGCGCATGTCGACGCTGGACCATCTGACGCGTGGACGCATCGGCTGGAACATCGTGACGGGCTATCTCGACAGTGCCGCGCAGGGCGTAACCGGCGAGCGCGCACAGCCCAGACACGATACGCGCTACGCGATCGCCGATGAATATCTAGATCTTGTCTACCGGCTCTGGGAGGGAAGCTGGGAGGACGGCGCGGTTCGGCGGGACCGTGGAAGCGGGGTATTCACCGATCCCGCGCGCGTGCATCGCGTGCGGCACGAGGGCGATTTTTTCCGGCTCGACGCGATCCACCTGTCCGAGCCTTCGCCGCAGCGCACGCCGGTGCTCTACCAGGCCGGCACATCGGGAAAGGGACGCGATTTCGCCGCCCGTCATGCCGAATGCGTGTTCATGGCGGCGCCGAGCGTGCCGGTCGCGCGCGGCTACGTCGCCGATCTTCGCAGACGGGCGGCCGAGGCGGGACGCGGTCGCGACGCCATGCGCATTCTCAATCTGACCACGGCGGTGGTTGGACGGACCGATGCCGAGGCGCACGAGAAGCTCGCCGAGTATCGCCGCTTTGTCAGTCATGCCGGCGCGCTCGCGCTCATGTCCGGTTGGACCGGCATCGATTTCTCGACCTACGACCTCGACGAGCCCGTGCGTCACATCCGGAACGAGGCGGTGCAATCGGCGGTCGAGAGCTTCACCACGGCCGATCCCGACCGGGTCTGGACCGTGCGGGAGGTGGCCGAGTGGGTCGGGATCGGCGGGTTCGGCCCGCTGCTGGTCGGCTCAAGCGCGACGGTCGCCGACCAGATGGAGCGTTGGATCGCTGAGACCGGAATAGACGGTTTCAATTTGGCCTACGTGATCACGCCGGAGACCTTCACCGACGTGGTCGATCTGCTGGTGCCGGAGCTGCAGCGGCGCGGACGATACAAGACCGCCTATCGGCGGGGCACGCTGCGCGAAAAGCTGTTCGGCGCAGGTCCGCGTCTGGCCCTTCCGCATCCGGGCGCGACGCGGCGCGTCGGCGCGGAGCTGGTCGCGTGAGCGCGTCAGCGACGGCGCGGATCATCCGGAGCGACGAGGAGGCGGTCGCGATCGCGATCGGGCTCGCGGAGGATTTCCGCCGTGAGGCGGCACTTCGCGACCGCGATCGGCGGCTGCCACGCGACGAGATCGAGCGGTTCTCGAAGAGCGGTCTGTGGGGGATCACCGTCCCGCGCGCGTTTGGCGGCGCGGAGGTCTTGGCCGGAACGCTAGCCGAAGTCACCGCGACCATTGCCGCCGCTGACGGCAGCCTGGGTCAGATCCCGCAGAACCACTTCTTCGTGGTCGAGGCGATCCGGCTGACCGGTAGCGAGGCGCAGCAGCGTTACTGGTTCGGCCGCGTCCTTCGGGGCGAGCGTTTCGGCAACGCGCTGAGTGAAACCGGCACGCGCGACGTGCACGACTACCGCACCACGGTCCGACGCGAGAGGGACCGCCTCCGGCTTGACGGCCGCAAGTTCTATTCAACCGGCGCCCTCTTTGCGCACACGGTCGCCGCCCTCGCCAAGGACGAGGAGGGTCGCGTCGTTTTCGCCTTCGTTCCTCCCAACCGTTCCGGCGTCGAGCTCATCGACGACTGGTCCGGTGTCGGCCAGCGCACCACCGGCAGCGGGACCACGATCTTCAACGACGTCACGGTCGATCCGGCCGACATCATCCCGTTCGGCGATGCCTTCGAACGCCCGACGCCCATGGGCCCGCTCGCCCAGATCATCCATGCAGCGGTCGATGTCGGCATCGGTCGCGAGGCGATCGCCGCCACCGTTGCCTTCGTGCGAGAACACGCGCGGCCCTGGATCGACAGTGGTTCCGATCGTGCCTCGGACGACCCCTACACGGTCGCTGCGGTGGGCGAACTCGTCGTTCGCCAGAATGCCGCGGAAGCGCTGCTGGTCCGGGCGGCCCGCCTCGTGGACGAAGCCAAGCGCGCCCCAGACACGGACACCGTTGCGCGCGCTTCCGTCGCAGTGGCCGAAGCCAAGGCGCTCGGCACGGAGGCCGCCCTCGCCGCCGCCAACAAGCTGCACGAGCTGGGCGGCACGCGCTCGACGCTCGCCGCCTACAATCTGGACCGACACTGGCGCGACGTCCGCACCCACACGCTGCACGACCCCGCCAGGTGGAAATACGCGGCGATTGGAAATTACCACCTCAACGACACGCCGCCGAAGCGGCACGGCGCTCTCTAGGGTCCGGCCGGCTTGTCCGAGGCGCTGGCAATCCGCGACCTTCACAGACGCTTCGCGGCCACGCGCGCGCTGGACGGCGCAAATCTCAGGATTGCCGCTGGCACCGTTCACGGGTTGATCGGCCAGAACGGCGCCGGCAAGTCCACGATCGTCAACATTCTCGGGGGGCTGCTCGAAGCCGACGCCGGCACGGTCGTGGTCGGCGGCGAGTCGGTCGAGACGGTCACGCCGCGGCGGATGGAGCGGCTCGGCATCCATATTATCCATCAGGAGCCGATGCTCGTTCCCGGCTTCACGGTGGCAGAGGCGCTGTTTTTCGGTGCGGAACCACACTTCGGACCGTTCCTGCGCTTCCGCGCAATGCGACGGGCCGCCGAGGATGCAATCGCCTCGCGCTTCGGCCTCGTCCTGCGCGGCGATGCGCCCGTCGATGCGCTCGGGGCGGCCGAGCGGCAGGTCGTGCAGATCTCCCGCTCGCTCCTCGCCCACCCTCGAGTGCTCGTCTTCGACGAGCCAACCGCGTCTCTGGTGCGCTCGGAAGCGGACCGCCTGTTCGCGATCATCCGCCGTCTCCGGCAGGCGGGTGCGGCGGTCCTCTACGTCTCGCACTATCTCGAGGAAGTCCGTGATCTCTGCGACGCGGTGACCGTGCTTCGAAACGGGCGCGACGTCGCCACCGTCGACCCGGCGCACACGAGTGTAGCGGCCATGGCGTCGCTGATGATCGACCGGGAGGCCGGGGAGCTGTTTCCGGCGCGCGCACGCGTTCCGGGTCCGGTCGTTCTGGAAGGATCGGGTCTAGGCCGGAACGGCGTCTTCGACGATGTGTCCTTCACGCTCCGCAGAGGTGAGATCCTCGGCCTGACCGGCCTTGTCGGCTCCGGGGCCAAGGAGCTGCTGGCCGCACTATTCGGGCTCGAGCGACCTGACCGTGGCACGGTCCGGCTTGCGGGCGCGACGGTCTCGATTAGGGAGCCCGCCGAGGCCATCGAACTCGGCATCGGCTTCGTGCCGGAGGACCGCAGGCGACAAGGGATTGCACCCGACGCCTCCATCACCGAGAACGCGACACTAGCCTCCCTGAAACGATTCGGCCGCGCTGGCCTGATCGACCGCGGCCGCGAACGCCAGGCGACGGATTTCCTCATCAACCGGCTCGGCATTCAGGCCCCCAACCGTGACGCGGCGGTCCGCACGCTGAGCGGCGGCAACCAGCAAAAAGTATCGCTGTCAAAATGGCTTGGTGTCGGCGCACGCGTCTATCTCCTCGACGAACCGACGGTCGCGGTCGACATCGGCGCCAAGGCAGAAATTTACCGGCTGTTGGCCGAACTGGTCGCCGAGGGCGCCGCGGTGCTGCTGCTCTCGACGGACCTCGCCGAGCTGTGCGGCCTGGCTGACCGGGTGCTGGTGATGCACCGCGGTCGGATCACGGCCGAGTTCGATGCTCAGGACGCGACTCCCGATGGTCTGCTCGCCGCCTCGTCGGGCGCCGGTCCGGCGCAAGCCGCGGCATGATCACCGACGCGATCGCGAACGGCGTCGTAGCCGCGCCGCCTGGGGCCGTCCCGCCGGGAGGTGCATGGCGCCGCCGCCCCGCCACCCCCGACAGGCTCCGCGTCGGCGCGCTCGCCTTGATCCTCCTCGTCCTCCTGGCCGCCAGTCTCGCTGCACCCGGCTTCGCCCGGCCGTCGAACCTCGCCAACGTGGTGGAGCAGTCCGCCACCCTCGCCCTGCTCGGCTCCGGCTTGACGCTGGTCATGATCGCCGGCGGCGCGGACGTCGTTCGCGGCGGCATAGACCTCTCGCTCGCCGCAAACATGGGCCTCTGCGACGCGATCTTCACGGCCTCCGCCAACGCCGGACTTGGCGACGCGGGTGCCGCCTCTCTCGCGCTCGCGGCGGGCGGGGCCGTCGGCCTCGTCAACGCTCTCGCCGCGGTCGGCTTCGGCGTGCTGCCGCTCCTCGCATCCCTGGCCACAATGAATATCTGCGCCGGCCTCGAACTCGTGATCACGCAGAATACGGTGCTCACCTCGAGCTCACCTCTCCTTGCGTTCATCGCCGGCACGAGCGCCTGGGGCCTGTCCGCGACCGACTGGATCCTGGTCGGAACCGCCAGCGCGCTGCTCCTCGTCCTGCACGCGACGCCGCTCGGGCTCAGGCTGCGGGCCGTTGGCGGTCACCAGCGCGCTGCCCGCGCCGCCGGTCTCAACGTCGCGGGTATGCGCGCCGCCGCCTATGTCGCGGCTGGCCTGCTCGCCGGCCTCGCCGCGATCATTCAAGCCGCTCGCCTTTCCGGCAGCTCGCCCGGTTCGGGCGACCTCCTGCTGCCGGTCGTGCTGACCAGCCTGCTCAGCGTGGTCTTCTCGCGCCGGTTGCAACCGACCGTCGGCGGCACGCTCCTCGCCGTTCTCTTCATCGGCTGCCTCGCCAACGTCTTCCAACTCATCGACGTCTCGAGCGACTGGGTCAGCGGCATGGAGGGCCTGCTGATCCTTTCCGTCGTCGCCGTCCGCGCAGTGGCCGGCCGGTCCTGGCGGCGTCCCCCGGCCGGACTGGAACCCAGCAGGTGAGTATGTCCTCGCTGACCCTCGCCCCCGGCGGCAGAAGGATCGGCCTCGCCCGGGCCGTGCGCGTGATCCTTCCCGCCGCGCTGCTGTTCGTGGTCGCCGGCTTCGCGATTGCTTCGCCGACCTTCCGCACCGGCGCCAACCTGCTGCATGTCCTCATCAACGACGTCACCCTGCCTGCCATCGTGGCACTCGGGATGACGCTCGTGGTGAGCACGGGCGGCATCGACATCGCCGTCGGCACCGCCGCCGACGGCGCCTCGCTCGTCGCGGCACTTGCCCTCACCGCCGGCTTCGGCGCCTTGACATCGCTCGGGCTCGGGCTCGCCGCCGCGGTCGTCGTCGGCGCGCTCAACGGCGCGCTGATCGCCGGCCTCGGCATGGCGCCGTTTCTCGCGACTCTCGGTGTTCTCTTCATCGGCGAAAGTGCTCAGCAACTCGCGACCAACGGCGGGACGCCGATCTACATCGTCTCGCATTTTCCGCCGCTCCTGACCTGGATCGCGCACGGCGCGTTGCTCTCCCTGCCGGTGCCACTGCTGATCCTGGCCTTTCTCGCTGCGATCGTTCGAGTGCTGTTGACCCGGGCTGTTTATGGGCGTCGCGCCCTCATCGTGGGCCTCGCACCGCTGGTGGCGCGTTACTCCGGTCTGCCCTCCGGGCTTACCCTGTTCACGACCTATCTTCTCTCGGCGACGACTGCAGGGGTCGCGGGCCTGCTGCTGCTCGCCACCGTCCGCTCCTACGTCCCGCTCTCCGGCAATGCCTTCCTTCTGGACGCGATCGGCGCCGTCTTTCTCGGCACCACCGCCAGCCGTAACGCGCGCCCGAATGTCGGAGGCACCCTGCTCGGCGTCGTGCTGTTTGGGGTACTGCGCAACGGCCTGCTCCTGATCGGCTGGAACTTCTACTGGCAGCAGGTCGCCGTCGGCCTGCTGGTTTTGTCGGTGCTCGCCATAAGCTTCGGCGCGCGCAGCGCCGACCATTCTTGACCTGAACCCTACCTTGAGGAGCGCTGCATGACATTCACGAAGATCGCGCTCGCCGCCCTGGCGAGCGCCTGCTGGACGGCCGCCGCGACTACGCTCGCGCATGCCGACGCGCTGAGCCTCAAAGGCAAGCTTATCGGCGTCACAGTGATCGGAACCGAGCACTATTGGGATCTGAGGGCCTACCAAGGGCAGATCGACGAAGTGAAACGCCTGGGCGGGACCGTGATCGCGCTCGATGCCGGTCGCAATGACAGCCGCCAGATCAACCAGATCCAAACCCTGATCGCCCAGAAGCCGGACGCGATCATCGAGCAGCTCGGCAACGGCCCGGTGCTGCAGCCCTGGCTGCGGAAGATCCGTGCCGCCGGTATTCCGCTCTTCACCGTCGACACGATCTCGCCCTCAAGTCTCAACGACACGACTTCCGACAATTACGGCATCGGCGAGAAACTGGCACTTCAGATGGCGAGCGACCTTGGCGGTAAGGGCAAGATCCTTGTCTTCAACGGTTTCTACAGCGTCCCGGTCTGCGCGATCCGCTACGACGAGCTACGGTTGGTCCTCAAAGCGTTCCCGGGCATCACAATCATTCAGCCCGAGCTGCGCGACGTCATACCGAACACCGTGCAGAGCGCCTACGCGCAAGTTACCGAGATGCTCTCAAAATATCCGCATGACGGCGACGTCAGCGCCGTTTGGTCGGCCTGGGATGTCCCGCAGGTCGGGGCGACGGAAGCGATTGCGGCCGCCCACCGCAACGGGATTCGCACCTACGGCGTCGACGGCAGCCCCGATGTGGTGAAGATGGTCGCCGATCCAGCGTCGCCAGCCGGCGCTGTGGTGGCGCAGCAGCCTTTCGTGATCGGGCGGACGGCGGTCGACAATGTCGCTCGCTATCTGGCAGGTGATCGGGCCATCCCGCTCTACACGTTCGTGCCTTCCGTGCTGGTGACGAAGGCGAACGCCGCCACGGCCTCTCAGGAACTTGGACAGCGAAGCTGAAC
>CAXUBM010000101.1:0-7018 GCA_964249235.1 uncultured Acetobacteraceae bacterium
GGCGCGACCTGGAGGCGGAGAAGAGCCTGCTGCTGGAAGCGGGGTTCGACGAGCTGCACGGCGTGTCCTGGACCAAGGGCTGCTACATGGGCCAGGAGCTGACGGCGCGCACGCGTTATCGGGGACTGGTGAAGAGACGGTTGGTGCCGGTGAGCGCCATGCGGAGCGCCTCGGTGCTGCCGCCACCCGGCACGGTGCTGATGGCGGGCGGGCGCGAGGCGGGGGTGATGCGGTCGTCGCGCGACGGGCTCGGGATGGCGACCGTCAGGCTCGAATTCCTGCACCAGACGCTCGAGGGCGGTGGCGCATCCGTGCACGCGCGCGTGCCCGACTGGATGGTGCTGCCGGCAGTGGCGCCGTCGTGAGCGAGGCCCTGATCGAGGCGGTCCGGTTCGACGAACGCGGGCTGGTCACGGCGGTGGCGCAGGCGTCCGACGGCGAGGTGCTGATGGTCGCCTGGATGGACCGCGAGGCGCTGGCGGAGACGCTGCGGACGGGGCAGGTCTGCTATCACAGCCGAAGCCGGGGGCGGCTGTGGCGCAAGGGCGAGAGCTCGGGGCAGCGGCAGCGGTTGCGCGAACTGCGGCTCGATTGCGACGGGGATACGTTGTTGCTGACCGTGGAGCAGGAGGGCGTCGCGTGCCACACCGGGCATCGGCGCTGCTTCTATCGGGCGTGGCGCGAGGGACGGCTGGTCGAGACGGAAGCGGCGTCGGTTTCGCCGGAGACACTCTACGGTTCGGGAGGATGATGTGACCACGACGATTCTGCAGATCGCCGGCATGACGCCGCGCACCCAGGCGGTGCTCGACCAGCGTTACCGGGTGCTGCCGATGCCGCCGACCAGCGGGCTGAGCGACTGGATCGTGCAGCACGGGGAGGAGGTCGGCGGGGTGGTGACGTCCGGCCACCACGGCATCGACACGGCGCTGGCGCAGCGGCTGCCCAACTTGAAGATCGTGGCGGTCAACGGCGTCGGCTACGACCGGGTCGACACCGAGGCGATGCGTGAGCTCGGGATCAGGGTGACGAACACGCCGGACGTGCTGACGGACGACGTGGCGGACCTGGCGATCGCGTTGATGATCAACGTCATGCGCGGCCTGATCGAGGCGGACCGGCACGTGCGCGAGGGACGCTGGCCGTCCGGCGCGCAGGGGCTGCAGCGCACGGCCTCGGGGCGGCGATACGGCATCGTCGGGCTGGGGCGGATCGGCGCGGGTATCGCGCGGCGGCTGGAGGGGTTCGGGGGAACCATCGCCTATACGGGGCGGAACCGGAAGCGGGTCGAGCACGCGTTCCACGAGGATGTGCGTACCCTCGCGTCGCACTCCGACGTGCTGTTCGTGGCGACGTCGGCCTCGTCGTCGACGCGCCACCTGATCGACAGGGACGTGCTGGACGCGCTGGGGCCCGAGGGAGTGCTGGTCAACATCGCGCGGGGATCGGTGGTCGACGAGGAGGCGCTGGTGGAGGCGCTGGTGGCAAAGAGGCTGGGCGGGGCGGGACTCGACGTGTTCGCCGACGAGCCGAACGTGCCGGCGGCGCTGTTCGCGCTGCCGCACGTGGTGCTGGCGCCGCACGTGGGCAGTGCGTCGGTTTGGATCCTTGCGGGCGAGGCGAGCGGGGACGTGCTGGGGGCACGGCTGATGGCCGCCATGCTGGCGCGGCGGCACGATCTCCGGTTCGCGGGGGTGGGCGGCCCGCGGATGGCGGCGCTGGGGCTCGATACCCTGTTTCCGATGTCCGACCTGGCGGTGATGGGACTGGCCGAGGTGCTGCCGCGGGTGCGCTCGCTCCGGCGGCGGCTGGAGGAGGCGCGGGCGGACATCGCCGCGCGCCGGCCGGACCTGGTGGTGACGCTCGACAGTCCGGGGTTCGCGCTGCGGCTGCTGCGGGCGATCGAGCCGCTCGGCGTCCGGCGGGTGCACTACGTGGCGCCGCAGGCCTGGGCGTGGCGGGAAAAGCGCGTCGCCGGCTTCCCGGGCCTGTGGGAGAAGCTGCTCTGCCTCCTGCCGTTCGAGGTGGAGTGGTATGCGGCGCGCGGCATTGCGGGCGTGTTCGTGGGCCATCCGGTGCTGCAGTCGGGCGCCGACGCGGGGGACGGGACGCGGTTCCGGGCGCGGTTCGGGATCGATGGCGCGGCGCCGGTGCTGGTGCTGATGCCGGGCAGCCGCCGCAACGAAGCGCCTCGGCTGCTGCCGGTGTTCGGGCGGATGCTGGAAAGGCTGGCGCGGACGCGGCCGGAGATCGTGCCAGTGGTGCCGGCCTCGCCCGTGGTGGCGTCGCTGGTGGAGCGGGCGGCCTCGTCCTGGCCGATGCGGCCGGTGGTGGTCACGCAGACCGACGACAAGCACGACGCCTATGCGGCGGCGGCGGCGGCGCTGACCAAGTCGGGGACGTCGACGCTGGAGCTGGCGTTGGCCGGGGTGCCGATGGCGGTGACCTACCGGGTGAACCCGCTGACGGCGTCGCTGGCGCGGCGGCTGATCAGGGTGCCGCACGTGGCGATGGTGAACCTGCTCGCGGGACGGGAGGTGGTGCCTGAACTGCTGCAGGAGCGATGCGCGCCCGGGCCGTTGGCGGAGACGGTGCTGCGCCTGATCGATGGCGGGGCAGCGGCGGCGGCGCAGCGAGACGCGTTCGGGCCGGTGCTCGACAGCCTGCGCGCGCCGGTCGGCACGCCCGCCGACGCGGCCGCGCTCGAGGTGCTCGCACTGCTCTGATGAATGCGGGTCCGGGCCGCCGGCCCCGGTGCGGTCCAGGGGCGCAGCCCCTGGCCTTGATCGCCCGATGCTCTAGGCTCCGATCCCGGCCGGGAGAGTGTGTGGATGCGAGACGGACCGGAACCTGGACGGCGGATCGTGCTCGGCGCGTCGATGGCGTTGCTGCTCGGGCGGGCGCGGGCGGCCGAACCGCTGCGGATCGGGACGGAGCTGAACAACCCGCCCTTCTCGTCGCTCGATGCATCGGGAACCTGGTCGGGGTTCAACATCGATCTCGGCAAGGCGATCTGCGCACGGCTCGCGCGACCCTGCGTCTGGGCGGGGATGCGCTTCGACGCGCTGATCCCCGCCTTGCTCGGCCGGCGGGTCGATGCGGTGCTGGCGGAGGTCACGGTGACGCCGGCGCGGTCGGCCGAGGTCCTGTTCACGCGGCCGGTGACGGCGGCGGGGGGAATGCTGATCGTGCCCGAGATGTCGTCGATCACGAACGATCCGGCGCGCATGCGAGGCAAGGTGATCGGGGTGCAGGAAGGGACGACGCACGAAGCCTATGCGCGGGCGGTGCTGGCGCGCACGGCGGCACTGCGGTTCTATACCACGCAGGACGACGCGTTCGCCGACCTGCTGGCGGGTCGGATCGATGCGACGCTGTGCGACATGGAACTCGGCCATGCCTGGCTCGAAGAGCATGCCGGCGCGTTCCGGTTCGCCGACCAGCCGATCACGGACAGGACCTACTACGGCGCCGGCACCGCGATCGCGGTGCGTCCCGGGGATGACCGGCTGCGGGCGGAACTCGACCACGCGATCGTGTCGGTGTTCGCCGACGGCACCTTCGCGACGATCGACAGGCGTTATTTCTCGTTCTCCATCGCGCCGGACTCGTTCGGCGACCCGCTCTGAGAGGCGACGTGGACGCGTTCGACCTGGACCGGTTCGTGCGCGCGCAAGCGCCGGTGATGGACCGGGTGGAGGAGGAGTTACGGGCCGGGCGGAAGCGGACGCACTGGATGTGGTTCGTCTTTCCGCAGCTTCGTGGGCTGGGTTCGAGCCCGACGGCGCAGCTCTACGGGATCGGTTCGCTGGCCGAAGCGCGCGCTCTCGCCTCGCACCCGGTGTTGGGGAGGCGGCTGGTGACGTGCACAGGGATCGTCAACGGGCTGAGCGGCCGGACGGCGGCGGAGATCTTCGGCTGGCCGGATGAGATGAAGTTCCGGTCGTCTCTGACGCTGTTCGAGGCGGCGGGCGGGGACCAGGCGTTCGCGGCGGGATTGGACCGGTTTTTCGACGGGCGGCGGGACGAAGCGACGATCCGGCTGCTGGCGGGCGCCTGACGGTTCCTCAAGCGGACTGGAGGTCGCTCCAGGCCAGCACGGGGTGCAGTCCGGAGTTGTCGGAAGCGGCGGACCCGGGTTGGCCGGACCCGGGTTGGGGAGGCTCGGGTTGAGCGGACGCGCAGGCGAGGGTGACACGGTCGCGGCCGCTCTGCTTGGCGTGGTAGAGCGCGCGATCGGCGGCGGCGACCAGCCCGCCCACCTCGGACCAGGCGCGCTGCGCGGTGCTGGCGACGCCGACGCTCACGGTCACGGTGCGCCGTTCGTCGTTCGCGATGGCCAGCGAGGCGACGCCGGCGCGCACATGCTCGGCGGCGCGTCCGGCCGCCTCGAGGTTCGCGCCGGGAAGGATGATGGCAAATTCCTCGCCGCCGAAGCGGGCGACGAGGGCGCCACCGTGAGAGAGCGAGGCGGTCAGGCACGCGGCGATCCGCTGCAGGCAGGCGTCGCCCGCCTGATGACCCTGGCGATCGTTGAGCGCCTTGAAATGATCGACGTCGAGAAGCAGCAGCGAGAGGGGCAGCCCGGTGCGTGCGGCGTCGCTCCAGCGGTCGGCGAGCACGGCGTCGAAATGACGGCGGTTGGCGATCCTGGTCAGCCCGTCCTCGAGGGAGAGGCGTTCGAGGCGGTCACGCGCCTCGGCCAGGGCGAGCTGAACGCCCAGCATGCGCGCCTGCAGCAGGGCAGCGCGCAGCCCGTAGAGCAGCAGGGTGGAGGCGACCGCGCCGACGCCGAGCACGAGGTGCTGGCTGGCGACGATCGCGCCGAAGACGAGCACCGCGAGAGTGAACGCGGTGGGCCCGGCGCTGTCGACGAGGAGGGCGACGACGGTCCGGCGGGGTTGGGGCGCGCCCGCAGGCCGCGCCGGGCAGCGCACGGTGACGATGAAGAGGAGAAAGGGGACATCGACGAGGATGTTGGCCAGGCCGGGCTGGTCGGAGAGGTGGTTGTAGAGGGCGGCGACGACGGCGTAGGTCGCCGTGAAGATCACGGTGACGCGATCATAGTGCCAGCGGGCCGGGAGCGGCGTGCGGCCGAGCAGCCGGGCCGCGGCCAGCAAGGCGAAGCAGGCGTTCTCGGCGTCGTAGATGGCGATCAGAAGCTGGCTGCCGATCGGGTGAGGAGGTTCGGCGGAGAACGGCAGGACGTTGAAGATGGCGATGTAGACGAGGAAGCTCGCCAGGGCCGCCTGCGCGGCATCGAAGACGAAGGCGAGACGGCCGAGCGTGACCTCGTCCGACCAGGTGACGGCGAGCATCAGAGCGGCGCCATAGAAGAAGAACAGGAAGTCGGGCACGCCGGCGGCGAGGGTGGGAGCACGACCGGTCAGGTCGATCCAGGTCGAGGCGGCATCACCGATGGCCCAGGCGAGGAAGGCCAGCACGATGAAGATCCAGCCCGGCCTCAGGGAGGGGCTCGCGTCGCGGGCGCGTCGGAGGGCGGCAACGGTCGCCGCCACGATCAACCCTTCCTGGATGCAGACGCTGACGATCTCGGCATGGTGATGGAGAACGAGCGTGACGAGGGCGGCGTGCAAGGTCAGGAACGCCAGGCAGGCGGCGAGCGCGCGCGATGAGACGCTGCTGACGAGGAGAGAGGTTGTCATGATCCCTGACACTCTAACAAGGACAGGATGAGGCCAAGACGCAAACGACCGGTTAAGGATCGTGTGATCGACGCTCAGCCGCTGGCGGCCAACAGACCGGAGGCTTGCATGCGCTCGCGGCTGAGCCGGATGCCGTCGGTGACGCGAAGCGCCGCTTCGAGGGCGCGACGGCCGGCGACCGCGTCGACGATCACGGGAGCGCCGTCGAGGCAGGAGGCGACGAAGGCGGCGTGCTCGGCGGCGAGTTGGTCCTCCTCGCGCCACTGGACGGCCTCGCGGCGGAAGCCGCCGGTGCCGGGGATCGGCAGGCCGCGTTCACGGCCGATGAAGGTCAGTTCGCGGGCGACGAAATCGGCGGACAGGTAGCCTTCCTCGGAGAACAGACGCATGCGGCGCTCGGTCTTGAGGCTGATGCGGCTGGCGGTGATGGCGGCGACGCAACCGTTGCCGAAACGAACGCGGGCGTTGGCGATGTCCTCGTGGGGCGAGGAGACGGCGGCGCCGAGGGCATCGACGCTTTCGATCGGGCTGTCGACGACCGCGAGCACGAGGTCGAGATCGTGGATCATCAGGTCGAGGATGACCGAGACATCGGTGCCGCGCGGCTTGAACGGGGCGATGCGGGTGGCCTCGATGTAGAGCGGGCGGCGGATGCGGGCGGTGATCGCGCGGTGCTCGGCCGAGAAGCGAAGCAGGTGCCCGACCTGCAGGACGCGGCCGGCGCGCGCGGCCAGCGTGGCCAGGGCGTCGGCCTCGGCCAGGGTGGCGGCGATCGGCTTCTCGATCAGGACGTGGCGGCCGGCCTCGATGATCCGGGCGGCATGGCCGAAATGATGTTCGGCCGGGGTGGCGACGATCAGGGCGTCGCTGGCCGCCACGAGCGGGTCGAAGTCGAGCACCGGTGCCCGCACCTCCGAGGCGACCCTGGTGGCGCGGGCTTCGTCGAGATCGTGGATGCCGGCGAGGAGGGCGCGGGGGTTGGCGGCGACCTTGAGCGCGTGGAAACGGCCGAAGTGACCGGCACCGAGGAGGCCGATGCGAAGTCGGTCTGGCATGGGGTCTCCTCGGCTCGGCGTCCTGGGCTGCCTAGCAGGGCTGGACCGACCCTCGCCACGGCGCGGACGCAATTTTGCCGCGAGCGCCGCGTATAGCAGAGAGAACTGTTCGGGAAGGAAGATCTGATGTCACGAGCGATGAAGGCGGGGGCGGCGGCGTTGCTGGCCGCCTCGATGGGCGGCGGGGCGGCGTGGGCGGAGCCGGGCGGCTGCTTGAAGTACGGTGCGGTGGGCGCCGTGGGCGGCCACATGGTGCATCACGGCGTCAAGGGCTTCTTCGCCGGCTGCGCCGCCGGC
>CAXUBM010000102.1:0-1004 GCA_964249235.1 uncultured Acetobacteraceae bacterium
GGCTGAAGGTGCTGTTTATCCCCGGGTTCGCGGAGAATGCGGTGTTGAGCCATGGGCATCTGCCGGCAGGGATGCACGTGCTGACCAAGCCGTTCGCGATGGAGGTGCTGGCCAGCCGGGTGAGGGGGTTGGTCTAGAAGGAGGCTCCGCCGATCGAGCCCTGGCAACGGCTGCGCCTCTGCATCGCATGATCGGGCGCAGCAGCAGGCGAGCCGGGTGTGGGCCTGGCGAGGTCCAGGGGCTCGGCCCCTGGCGGGGTTTGGGGCGGAGCCCCAAGACTGCTGATCGCGGCCTGGGCGGCCGTGCCAATCCCGTTTCCGGAGGGGAGCCGGATGCGTCCGGCGAGGCCGCTTCGACGGTGTCTGAGCGGGGCAGCACAGGGGCGCCGTCAAGCGAGGGTTGACGGGCGGGTGCGCGGAGCGGCCGAGACTTGAAATTTATTGTTGGTGTGAACCGGCGGTTGACGGCGTCGCGGGGCGGAGCGCTGGCGGGCAGGGAGAGGATCGCGTCAAGCAGGAGTTGACAGGCGGAGAGCGAGCCGCGGGACACTTGAAATTTATTCCTGTTGTGAACCGTGGCTTGACGGGTTCGTGAGGCGGGGCGCTTTCGGGGCGGGACAGAGTACGAGGCGATCAGGGGCATGGATGTCTCTCTCGTGGCTCGGCGAGTGTATCGGAGTCCGCAGGGCTCAAGCCGTGGAGCCGGGATGCTGGGATCCGGCTCTGTCGAGGGGACGCATGCCTCGGTTCGACGCTCACGCAGGGCGTTGCGAAAGCGCGTGGCCGTGGCCGAAGTCGGTAGCCGACGTGCGGACAGGCGGCAGTACGGGGCGCAGGGTCGTGCGCGCCACTATGGTTTGGTCTTGGTGCCGCAAGATCTCCGGGTTCTGGCGATGGAACGGTTACTCCCTGGCTGACCTCCCGGCCGGGTGAATCTTCTTCCTGTCCCAGAAAGACTGGCGCTCGTTACTCCGCCCGCCCCAGTTCCGAACGCCGAGGCTGCCG